>JAJKIP010000001.1 GCA_021154405.1 Segetibacter sp.
CCGAATTCATTATCAAACTGAAGGTATCCGGCATTTAATATTGAGTTGGCGAGGTAGCGGTATTTATTGCTTCCGATCTCATCAAAACCAAATTTGTTCTTTTCACCTTTCAATCCAAAATTGCCCGCATCAAATACAACTGATTCAGGTTGCAAACGCAGACTGGGGTTATCGATTGGCAGGTAGATAGAGAAAGGACGTGAATCAAACAGACGATCTTTCACCTGGAAGAAATATCCACCCTTGATGGTTTGCTTTCCACCCAATGCATTGAAGGATTTGGAAAGATCACCACCGGCTGTGTAGATATAGTCATTCAGGTTCTGATAGAACCGGCTACCTGATTTTTGAGAAAGTGTACCGGAGATCAGCAGCATATAGGGCTGATTGGGAGCATCTTTCTTCTGATTATATTGTATACGACGCTGATCAGGTACATATTGATCAAGAATATTGAAGGCACCGTACCAGTTCAGTTTCCAGTCGTTTTTCTTGCCAATAGTGTGTTCACCCTTGATCTGCGCGTTATAATAGATATTTGATTTGAAGGCTAGTTCCTTGGCACGGATATTTTGACCGTTTACGGGATCAGCTTCATAATCATATCCGGTACGCAGGGTGCTGTAGTCACTTGAATTTATATTCAGCAAATTCTTTACACTGATCTTGTTGCGGCTATTGAACTGAAAACTCAATGTTCCAAAAGCGCCTGCCAGAACATCCTGGGAATATTTATTATTGAAATAGTCGAAGAGGATATCAGCCTGTGAATTGTCGATGCTGTAGAAACGATTTTCAAATTCCAGGTTGCGAACGCTGAAATTGTAAGTAGCTCCGAAAATTCCACCCAGTTTCTTTTGGCCCTTAAAGCTTTTGTTGAAACCGCCGCTGATCTGTGCGCTTGTATTTAATTGAGCGGGACCTTTTACTACATCCCAGTTATTGCGAAATTGGGTACCATAACTTGCCTGTGTTCCAGGATCAGCTTTCAGGGAAAGAAAATCAGCGCGTACAGGCAATTCAGAAGGAAGCGCCCTGGATTTATCATCCAGGCCTAGCCAGTCATACTTACCACCCGGATTGCGATAGAAATCTTTACCGATTGTGTTGGTATTAAAACCGGTTCCTATTTGAACATTAAAGAAACCTGTAGCAGGAATATCCTTTGTATTTACCTGTACCAGGCCACCTGCCCACTCACCGGGTAGTTCAGGCACAAATGCTTTATTGATAATAATATTATCGACTATGCCAGAAGGGAAGATATCAAATGAGAAGGTTTTGCGGTCAGGTTCTGTACTGCTCAGCAAAATGCCATTCAGCATTGCCTGGTTGTAACGGTCTGCAAGACCTCGTACGATCAGGTATTTTCCTTCCTGGATAGAAGTACCAGGTGTACGTTTCAAAACTTCACCGGTGTTCCTGTCAGGTGAACGGCGAATGCTTTCTGCAGAGATCACAGAAGCTACCGTATTGGTATTTTTCTGGAAGGAAATGATAGAAGCAACGGATTCCAAACGGGCAGAGTTACGACGACCGGTAACAACAACATTTTCACCGGACGTGGCTTTTATTTCAAGAACAATATTAAGTTCATTAACCTGGTTGCTTAGCACTTCGGCATCCGTGATGGTTTTAGTTTCATAGCCAACAGCAGAAACCTGGAGTTCATATTTTTTTCCAATTTCAAGTGTCAATACAAAGCGTCCATCAGCATCTGAAGAAGTGCCGCCTGCACCAGTTATTTTAATTGAAACGGAAGAGAGAGCCTCATTTTTTGAGTTGGTGACCTTACCTGTAAGTTTCGCAGTTTGAGCCTGAATGAATGTAAAAGAAATGATACCAATAATGGTAAGAAAGAGCCTTCCCAGCCTTCGTGTCATAACAGTTATTTCCGGCAAAGGAACTGCTGCAAGATTATCGGCACGTTACGGCAATGTTATCGAAATATGACTTGAATGTTACGGAATTGTTACCAGCCTTCTTAAAACCTGAATTGAAGGCGGGCAGTGAAGAGATTATCCTTTACATCTGTTGTATATCCGGTCAAAAGCGTGGATTCGTTGGTAACAATTTCGTAATACAGGGTCAGCCTTACATTAGTGGTCAACAGCCGTCCATAACCCATTCCAAGTGTGGAATATTTAATGTCACCCTCATAAAGATTAGTACCTGCTTTACCAATTTCCCTGCCTGACACTTTTGAATTTGGATCATACCAGTCATATTTTAATAATAGCTGATTTTTAGGATTGACTATATCCTGGATGAAATAAAAGAAGGCGCCGTTAAAATTCCTGATATACGCAGGCACAGCCGGTAAGGTTGCCGGATTAACAGTTGAACTGGCCGTACCCGCATTTTTTCCGGTCCAATACTCTGCCCGCCACTCAGTTACACCCCATTTTTGAATCCATTTAAGCTGAACATCCGATCCATAATAAATACGGGGTGCAGTACTTCCGATATTTGAAAGGGAAGAATCCACCGTAAAGCTTTTATCTCCCGAAGGCAATTTCCTGGTTCTGTATTCAAATTTTGATAGCTGTTCCCAGCCTCCATATAAAAACGAAACGCTACCACTTATCTCTATTGATTTTTTCCGCAATGGCTTCAATATGATCCTTCCAATAAAGTCTTTTTTACTATCAAAGTCCATGGTAGAAGACAGGCCAGGCCCATTAAATATACCTGCGTCCACCTTTATAAAATGGGTATGGCCGTCTTTTACAAAGTGATTGTGACTATCCTGTTTCTGCGGATCATAGGAGATCATAACCCCCAGGTCTCTTTCGGAAGGAAGGAGGGTCTGGGACATTCTGCCCCGTTCCGGGGTTTCCCGGTAAGCAGAAGACAGGTTGACTTCGTAACCAAATGGCCTGGCAAATACACCTGTGGTCAAAGAGAAATTATTCTTTTTGGTTTCAAATATCCGAATGAACATATCCCTCACCCTAACTGAACGTTCGGTTGCATCAATTTGAAAAGTAAAAAGTGCTTTCGGCAATCCCTCGCTCGAGAGAGCGAGATAGTCTAATTTCAATCGAGCCCTCCGTAACATGAAGCGGGATCTGGAATGTTCCGAAAAATCCCCACCACCAAAGGTTTTAGCCCCTTTTTCACTGATAAGCTGATATTGAGACTGGATATATCCAGAAAATCGAAGGTTTTCAAACCGTTTGATCAGTGGTCTTACGGTGTCTTTAATAAACATGGAGGTATCCAGTTCCGATAAATAACGCTGGGAATGGGCTGAAGGAACAATAAAAAAGATGATCAGAAAAGATAAAATTACAACGGGGACCCGCATAAATCTGGATTCAAAATTGGAGCGCAATATAAAATCTTTGTTACTTCAATGTTATTTTAATTTTATCAGTATATTATTAAATCATTAATTCTGCCTATTTTGGCAGGCCTCCTGATCCTACCCGTAATTTCGCAACCATTCCAATACCGCACAATTATCGCGGATATTGGGAGCAAATAAACAGCTATGGCGACAAATTCCTTTCTTAAGATCTTTATGCCCAAGAACAAGGTCTTTTTCGAACTCTTTGAAAAAGTGGCAGATAATGTGGCAAAAATGGGGGTTATCTTAAAAGATATAGTGGCAGAACCAGACTTTGACAAGCGAGCCTCCCTGATCAGTCAGGTGGAAGACCTGGAACATGCCAATGATGAGCTGACACATAGCGTTTTTACTGAACTGGGCAGGAACTTCATTACCCCTTTTGACCGGGAAGATATTCACCTGCTGGCTACTGCGCTTGATGATGTGGCTGACTATATATATGCCTCTGCCAAAAAGATCAATTTCTACCGGGTTAATCCGAATGATATCGGCATGCAAAAAATGGCTGAGTTGATTGAACAGGGCGCCAATCATGTGCGCACAGCAGTGGTTGAATTGCGGGACATGAAGAATATGAGAAATATTACCGAGGCATTGGTAAAGATCAACAGCATCGAAAACCAGGCAGATGATATTTTTGATATGAGCATTGAACGATTGTTTGCAACAGAACCTGACGCCAAAGAAGTGATCAAGAAAAGAGAGATCTACCAGGTGATGGAGATCGTTACCGATAAATGTGAGGATGCCAGTAATGTGATAGAATCAATCATTATTAAATATGCCTAGGCAGGATGGCATCTTATCACACCACCTTCATCACGAAATAAATATATGACACCGTTCCTTTTAGTTATTATAATACTGGCATTGATCTTTGATTATATTAACGGTTTCCATGATGCTGCAAATTCAATTGCAACGGTTGTCTCCACCAAGGTATTGACACCATTCCAGGCTGTGCTCTGGGCGGCGCTCTTCAACTTTGTGGCCTTCTTTATTTTCAAAGACCATGGTGTTGCAAATACAATTGCAAAAACAGTAAAATCAGAATACATTACCCTGGGTGTTATTTTTTCTGGGTTGATAGCAGCCATTATCTGGAACCTTTTTACCTGGTGGATGGGAATCCCTTCCTCTTCCTCTCACACATTGATCGGAGGATTTGCCGGAGCTGCCATTGCGCACTCAGCCAGCTTTGGCTCTGTTAACTCAGGCCCTGTTATTCAAATTGTGAGCTTTATTTTTCTGGCTCCTTTGGTAGGAATGATTATGGCATTCATTATTTCACTCTGGTTTATTAATTCTTTCAGAAAAGGTTGGGGACCCAAGGTATTTTCCATTGTCATTATTCTATTGGTAGCGGTATTCCTGGCATCCAGTCTGCAAACAGATCCTGCCAAACTGAAATCACACTATGATTCTTACTTATTAAGGGTCATATTCCACTCCCAGAATTTCAAATGGATACTGCTTTCCCTGATCATATTGATCATGGCAGTATTCTCCCTATATCTCAGCAATCTCAATGCTAACCGTGCCAATGCCTGGTTTAAAAGATTGCAGCTGGTATCTTCTGCCATCTTCAGTATTGGTCATGGCGGCAACGATGCCCAGAAAGTAATGGGAATCATCATGGCAGCATTGATTGCATCTGACCCAACAAGATATCATCTTGATCATATGGTGTGGTGGGTACCGCTTGCCTGTTATACGGCCATTGCATTAGGTACCATGAGTGGCGGATGGAAGATTGTAAAAACAATGGGAACCAGGATCACCAAGGTTACTCCATTTGAAGGTGTGGCAGCTGAAACAGCAGGAGCCATCACTTTATTTGTTACAGAATCACTGAAGATACCAGTGAGCACTACACATACTATTACCGGTTCCATTATGGGAGTAGGCGCCACCAAGCGTTTGTCTGCCGTACGCTGGGGGGTAACCGTAAACCTTTTGTGGGCCTGGGTACTCACAATACCAATTAGCGGTCTCCTGGCAGCCCTGGTTTATTACGTCTTCAATTTATTCCATTAAGCACTGGCCTCCATTGCGAAAAATTCCGCTATTTTGCACATAATTTTTATGGCAAAAATTCTTGTGACAGGTGGTTGCGGTTATATAGGTTCCCATACGATCGTAGACCTTATTGAAAATGGATTTGATGTTATTTCAGTAGATAACAACAGTCACTCCAATCCTGCAATTCTTGAAGGCGTGGAGAAGATCACTGGTAAGAAAATAAAGAATTACCGGGTAGATCTCTGCAATTTCGATGACACCTTTGCCATATTCCATGAGAATACCAATATTGAGGGGATCATTCATTTTGCTGCTTTCAAATCAGTGGGTGAGTCGGTTCAAAAACCTTTAACTTATTTTGAAAATAATATCAATTCTCTGATCAATATTTTAAAATGCGTGCAGGAATTTCATATCCCTTATTTTGTTTTTTCATCCTCCTGCACTGTTTACGGCAATCCCGATCAAATTCCTGTAACAGAGAAAACACCACCCAAAGCTGCTGAGTCTCCTTATGGATATACCAAGCAAATGGGTGAGCAGATCATCAATGAATTTTCAAAGAGCACACCTGTGCAAAGCATCCTGCTTCGGTATTTTAACCCGGTAGGTGCGCATCCTTCCATACAAATTGGAGAAATGCCAGTTGGAAAACCGCAGAACCTGGTACCAGCCATTACACAAACTGCTGCGGGTATTCTTCCAAAATTGACTGTATTTGGTGATGACTATGATACAAGAGATGGTTCCTGTGTACGCGATTTTATTCATGTATGCGATATTGCCAATGCACACACTCTTGCGCTTAAATATTTGATACAGGGAAAAACCAAAGCCCGTTGTGAAGTATTCAATCTTGGCACAGGCCGGGGAGTAACAGTGCTGGAGGCGATCCGCTCATTTGAAAAAGTAAGCAATATAAAATTGAATTACGAGATCGGTCCCCGCCGTGCAGGTGATGTAGTAGCCATCTATGCAAATAATGATCTTGCCAAACAGAAGTTAGGCTGGGATCCCAAATACACCCTGGATGAAATGATGCTTACGGCCTGGCTTTGGGAACAGAAACTCAAAGCAGATACTACCATCTTTGGTGGTCAGCCGAAAGAACTGAACTGACACGCGGCGTGCAATTTATCCCTATCCCATTTAACCCTGAATCCCTTACTTTTGCCCTGCAAATTTTGAAATATGTTATTAAAGGAAATTCAATCAACTGGTAATAAGGATACGCGAAGTGGTTTTGGTGACGGCATCGTGGAAGCAGCCCGAAAAAATAGTAATGTGGTGGCATTGACAGCCGATCTTGCCGGCTCATTAAAATTAAACCAGTTCATTAAAGAATTTCCAGAACGTTATATCCAGTGTGGCATCGCAGAAGCCAATATGATGGGCATTGCTGCAGGACTGACCATTGGAGGAAAAATTCCTTTCACCACTACATTCGCCAATTTTTCAACCGGTCGTGTTTATGACCAGATCCGGCAGAGCATTGCGTATAGCGGAAAGAATGTAAAGATCTGCGCTTCACATGCCGGACTTACATTGGGAGAAGATGGTGCTACTCACCAGATCCTGGAAGATATCGGTTTAATGAAAATGTTACCTGGCATGACGGTGATCGTTCCATGCGATTATGCTCAGACAAAAGCAGCAACTGAAGCTGTTGCCGAATTTCAGGGGCCGGTATACCTGCGTTTTGGAAGACCAGTATGGCCCATCTTTACAGCAGGCAAGCCCTTTGCCATTGGAAAAGCACAGTATTTTTCTGATGGTAGCGATGTTACCATTTTTGCCTGCGGACATCTTGTATGGTTAGCTATTCAGGCTGGCGCCATTTTACAGGAAAAAGGGATAAGCGTGGAAGTGATCAATATGCATACTGTAAAACCGCTGGATGAAGAAGCCGTATTGAAATCCTTACGGAAAACAAAATGTGCAGTCACTGCAGAAGAACACAATATCATTGGCGGATTGGGTGATGCAATTGCTCAATGTGCAGCAAAGAACTTCCCGGTTCCCATTGAATATGTAGGAACAAAAGATACATTCGGAGAAAGCGGCGTACCCACAGATCTGCTTAAAAAATACGGCCTCGATACTCCCGACATCGTTGCAGCCGCCGAAAAAGTTATACAACGTAAAAAGAACTCATAATCAAAAAAGTCCTCCTCATATTGGGGACTTTTTTATTTTTAGGAAATAGTTACAGGCTTAATAGTAGTTATCACATCAACCTTCCGGACTCAAACTGCGTCAAACCAGTATACAACCCTTAATATGTCAATAATCGCAGCAACGGATACAGAATTATTGATCCAGTTTCGTGATCCTGTTACGAAGGAAAGGGCCTATACTGCCATCATCAAAAAATACCAGGAGAAACTATACTGGCATATCCGCCGGATGGTGGTTGATCATGATGATGCAAATGATGTATTGCAGAATGTTTTTATCAGGGTTTGGAAGGGTCTGGAAAATTTCCGGGAAGACAGCCAGCTCTATACCTGGCTTTACCGGATTGCCACCAATGAATCCCTTACGTTCATTGAACAGCAGAAAAAAAGGAGCTCGGTAAGCCTGAACGATGATGAAGCAGGCCTGAGCAATAAGGTCAGGGCCGATCAGCACTTTGATTTTCAGAAACTTGAATGGAAGCTTCAATTAGCTATCCAGCAACTACCTGAAAAACAACGAGTTGTGTTTAATTTGCGCTATTATGACGAAATGCCTTACGAAGAAATGAGTAAGGTACTGGAAACCAGTGAAGGAGCGCTGAAAGCGAGCTATCACCATGCAGTGAAAAAAATTGAAGATTTTATTAAAAATGATTAAACCTTACGCATGAACCGCCGTCTCAAATAAGTACCCATGTTATCAAGAGACAACATATTAACCGAATTAAAGGAACTGCAGAGCAGCTTATCCGGGTTTTCCCTGATAAACACTTATCAGGTACCTGCCGGATATTTTGATGGCTTTGCTTCCCGGATGCTGAACCTGGTGAAGGCAATGGACACTATGGACGCACGTGAAGAATTGTCTTTGCTATCACCTGTGGTTAATGAAATTGATCGGAGTCTGCCTTTTGCCATTCCTGCAAATTATTTTAATGGCCTTGAAAAGAAATTAATGGAAGGAGTGCTGGCAAGTGAAAGGGAAGAAGAAACTGAAACTCTTTCACCACTACTTAGTGGCTTGAAGAAAAATAATCCTTACACTGTTCCTGATAACTATTTTGAAGGTTTAGTAAATATTGCAAAAAATAATGAGCCGCGCAAGCAGGCGAAAATTATTTCAATAGGCGCAAAAAAATGGTACCGTGTTGCAGCAGCAGCTGTCGTAATCAGTTTTATTACTTTAGGTGCATTTCTCTTTACGCGAAAAGACACTATTAGTCCGGTTGACAAGTCTCATGCATGGGTAGAAAAGAGCTTAAAGCAGGTAAGTACTGATGATCTGGATCAATTTATTGACATGTCTGATGAAAAAAGTCAGGTAATCGCGAGTGTAACACCAGGAAAGGAAGCAAAGGAATTAGTGAATAATCTTTCGGATGAACAGATACAACATTTCCTTGATGATGTGAAGGAAACTGACCCTGATACTGATTCTGGAGATGATATTTTACTGAATTAAAATGAAACATTTTCTACTCATATTAAGTCTGATTTTCGTGACAAGCGCTCCGCTTTTTGCGCAGGATGATGATGACAATGAGAATGATAAGATCCAGGATAAGATGAGTGAATACATTCAGAAACGATTGGATCTCACCAAAGAAGAAGCAACCAGGTTCACTCCTGTTTTCCTCCGGTACTTCAAGGAATGGAGGCAAACGATCCGTCAGAACCGGGGTGACAGATTGGTGATGCAGCAAAAAGTAATAGCGCTTAGATTACAGTACCGGACCCAGTTCAGGGAAATTATGGGTGAACGACGAGGTGACCAGGTCTTCATGCATCAGGAGAAGTTTATTCAGGAGTTAAGGGAGATCAGAAAAGAGCGACTAAGAAATAATCCTGGAGGAAGACCACTAAGAAGAGGCGCGACAAATTTCATTATTAAATAAGTTTTGATATATCTTTGACCTTGGTGTTTTTCATAGGTTAGCAACGGCCGGCTCTTTTTAGGGCGGGCCTTTTTATTTTAGCTCACTCATCTTCTTTTTCAGGAAAATTTCCAGATCGGATTTTTGACATCATGATAGAATAAAAAAGTCCATTTCTCTTCCTGGCCTTTCTGCCACCATTCCCTTCTTAATTCCATTGCTTTCTTTCCATCATGATCATATTTTGCTACAAAGCGGTGCTTCATCTGCTGAAGCTGTGGCGCATCATCTCCACCAAAGAATACGACTTCATTTTCTTCCCTGATCCAGTATACCTGATGGAAGGGAGAATGTGCACCGGTGAGTTGATAGTGAATATAGCCGTCAATAATTCCTTCATCTTCTTTGAGAAAATTGACAGTTACATTATTTTTTAGCAGTTCCAGTTCATCCGTAAGGTAGGAGGGGAATCCCTTTTCAAAAGCAAAGTTCAATTCACGTTCCTGCACATAATAAGTCGCCTGCGGGAAACTCAATAGCTTGCGATCCCCAGCGGCAGGTACACCGCCTGCATGATCCTTATGCAAATGAGAGAGGAGTACTTTGGTAATTGTTGAGGGCTGTATGCCTGCTTCTGCCATATTCCTGTGCAGTTGCATCTGTCCATCAGCATCAGTAAATCCCAACCCCGTATCAAGTAATAAAATGTCTTTTTCCGTTACTACAATAAAAGGCTGTATTTCTACCAGCAAACTTCCAACAGGGCGCGCCTGCAGATCATCACTGCTGTCATCAAATGGAACAAACAGTTTAGTGTTATCAATTGTAAATGTGCCTTCGGAAAGAGGAATGATCTTCATGCCTTATTACTGATTTTTTATCGTAATACCATTTGGCGGTCGGCATCCAATCGTATCAGGATAAAGAGGAGAATGGTAAAGGTAAGCAAAGAAGTTCCGCCATAGCTTATAAATGGCAAAGGAATTCCAATTACTGGTGCAAGTCCAACAGCCATGGCAACATTGATCACAATATGAAAAAAGAATACAGCTGCCACACCATAGGCATAGCAGCGGCTGAATACACTTCGTTGTCGCTCTGCCACTGCAACCATTCGGAAAAGCAATAGCAGGTAAATGCATAATAGAACAAGACATCCAACAAACCCAAATCCTTCGGCAATGGTATCAAATATGAAGTCTGTACGCTGTTCGGGAACAAATCCATAACGCGTTTGTGTTCCTTTCAATAATCCCTTACCGATGGCACCTCCGGAACCAATGGCGATCTTTGACTGCCGCACGTTATAATCGGTATCTTTTTTCTTTCCGCCTGGTCCTTCCTTTTCTTTGTTATGCGCTTCAATATATTCATTTGGCACTTCCTTGCCAATTGTGCTATAGATCCGTTCTACCTGGTACAGCTTGAATACATGTTTAAATACAAAAGGCACTCCTACCCAGATCACAGACACACATACAAACCAGAGCAGAATGAGCCGGAATATTATTGCTTTTTGACGCTTGATCTGTCGACGCATTGCAAAGGCAAGTAATAATGCAATCGCAGTCAATACCAGTGCCAGCGTATTTCTTTCTACCAGCAGCGTGGCAACTACCAGTGCTGCCACAGCAAATCCTGTGATCAATATTCCGGATGGCAATCCTTCACGATACATCACCAGGAAGAATGCGAAGAATACAAGAGCAAGTCCTGTCTCCTTCTGCAGAATGGTGATTGCTGCCGGAAACAGTACAATGGCTGCAGCAATCAATTGTGATCTTGTTCTGCTGAAGTCTGTTTCAGGTCGCGACAGATATTTTGCCAGTGCCAATGCCACGCTTATCTTACAGAATTCAGCTGGCTGGAACTGGAAACCGCCTACACGGATAATTGATTCAGTTCCGCTTACACTCGTATGAAACGGAAATACCAGTAGCAACAGAAATATACCTGCGGCATAAAATATATTGGCAGTAGCAGAAAAGAATTTACTGTCTGTCAGCAAAATAAATAGTCCCAAAACAAGCGCTACCACAAAAAAGTAAAACTGTTTGCTGTAATCTGTCTTAAATCCCAAAAAACTCTGAAAAACATTGTCACCTTCACGGTAAGTGGCTCCAAAGATTGCCATCAGACCAATAGAGACAAGTAGCAGATATATCCATACAAGGCTATAGTCAATTCCTTTTGATATGGCGGGATTTCTTTGGCTCATGCAGGGATTGGCTCCTGTCCTTGTTTAATTGTATACTTATTGTCTGGTAAGATAGCTGCAATTTGCTGTTCCCGCTGCGCCTTCACTGGGTTGTTCTTTTTTGCCGGGATCTTTGTTTCCTTATAACTGATATATTTCAGGATATAGGTGCTGTCATTTGTTTTCTTAAACCAGTCTCGCGCCCTTAAGGAATCAGTTTTGTATTGCAGTCTTTTATAGTAATCAGGCATCAGGTTAGTACCTGCAATGCGCTCCACATCTTCCACACTTTTTGCCTGAAGCGTATCATTAAGGTATTTCTCCATGAGGATACGCGCAATCGGACCACCCCATGTTGCTCCAAACCCTGCATTTTCAACCGCAACTGCAATCGCGATCCTGGGATTTTCCTTGGGTGCAAAACAAACAAACATGGAGTTATTAGGAAGCTTTATTCTTCTGCCATCAAGGATGGTATAATTTTCTGCTGTTCCCGTTTTGGCGCATACATCAATCCCTGGTATCATGGCAACTCTTGCAGTACCTGAGGTAACAACATCCTGCATACCATCAATTACCGCATTATACGCATCATCGGAAATATGTGTGAGCACTTCATGCTTTGC
>JAJKIP010000002.1 GCA_021154405.1 Segetibacter sp.
ACAAGCGAAGAGTTCTTTGCCAACACATACATTATCGTATCTGCAATGACAGGACTGAAAAAGTTAAAGGAAGAATCCACACTGGGATATATCCAGGCCACTTTCAGCTGTTTCACATTTTCTTTTGTGATCTGGCCTCCATCAAAATATTTAGACTGATCAGGCCCCCCTCCATACTGTCGCCATACGGAATAGGGATGATTATTTACCTGGTGAGGAATGTTTGTAAATGCTAGGAGGAAAAGCAGTATAGCCAGGGCCGAGGTGGTCTTACCCGGAGATCTCATCAATTTCATACAGCAAACCTTTAATATTCTAATCCTGGAATCTATCTATTAGTTGGATTTAACTCTGGTCAATTTTAATTCACCTCTCTCATTTTTAATCACTATTTCATCGTCACTAACCAGTTCCCCTGTACTTTCTGTAGTTCTGTCATTAAATGAAACAGAGAATGAGAATTTTTTGCCATCAACTTTTCCCTTCTCAAGTTTAGTTTCACCAAATTGGGTTTTCCATGTCCCTGTCAAATTATTACCTTCTACTTTAAAAGTGTAGTTTATTTCGAAAGTGCCATTAGGTGTTTCACGTGTTCCTTTCCAATTACCATCTATTTTGTTTTGAGCAAACGTTGTGAGACCTCCAATCATGAATAAAAACAAAAAAAGGGGTTTCATAAATTAATTTTCGTTTTGAGTGAATAAACAGGCTATCATAAATAAAAATAAGGTAACTGTTATCAAAAAATGTTCAAAATAATTCGACGGGAAATCCTGTACAGCAGCCTGAGATGAATTAATTATTTTCCCCTTATAAAAATCAAAAATCACTATGAGGATTTCGCTATCAACTAACTTGCTTATTGGGGGGATGCTGGCTATTGTTGTCCTGGTTTTCCCGAATTGCGGATCAGTTTCTACATCTGCACCTGAATGGGAACAGCATAATGAGGAGCTAATTAAGAAGTACGACCTGAAAACAAGATCCCTGGAAGGCCTCCCGGATAATGCCATTGCATCCAATCTTGAACCGGCAAAAGTTAAAAACCTGGATGAATTGGACAGTATTTCGCTTTACCCGGGTGTTAATGCACATCTTTTTTGGGGGAAAGGCACCATGATCGGCATTTTGAACCTCCAGCCAAATGCAAAAATTCCGGAAGAAAATTTGCCGTCAGACAAATTTCTGTTTGTCCTGGAAGGATCCATCAACCTGGTGTCCAATGGAAGCCCGTTAAACCTCATTGGAAAGAAAAGAGAAGGGCCTGATGGAACGCATAGCGGTACACCTAAAACCAATTTTATTTACCTGGAAAAGGGAAGCAAAAACACCATTACTTCTGGTGCTGATGGAGCAAAACTGCTGGAAGCTTACAGTCCCCTTCGCCTCGACTATCTCCAAAAAGCAGGTGTAAAAAACCTGCCATCTGATGTGAAGGATATTGCAGCAACGCTTCAGCCAAATGTTATCCCCAATAAAGTTTATGATTTATATGATATTCAGCTCACAGGTATTGCTGAGGGAGCACATACAAGATTGATTTCCGGCAAGAATACCCAGCTGAGCTTTATTTCAATGGACCCGAATTCAACTTTTCCCCATCATATTCATCCAGAAGAGCAAATGATGTTTGTATTACGTGGAGCCTGCAATGAAATACTCCTGGATGGCGAGCAGGGTATGAAACCTAACAGTGTAGTTCGTATCCCGGCAAACATGGTCCATGGCGCCAATATAGGAGATCTGGGTTGTGATGCACTGGATATTTTCTGGCCTGCCCGTCCTGATTATTTAGAAAAGGCAAATACCCAACTGGCCACTTACCGATCAATTATTCCTGAAGATGCAAAACTGGAACTGGTAGTTGATGGGAAAAAAACCAAACCGGGATTAACATTCTCCGAAGGACCCAAGTGGATGAATGGGAAAGTTTATTTTTCAAACATGTATTTTGATCAGAGTTTCAATGCCAGTCCGCAAAAAAGCTCCACTGTTGAATTGGATCCAGGTGGCAGTTACCGGTACATCACACAGGGTAAAATGCAAACCAATGGATTGTATCCTTACAAAAACGGCCATCTGATAGTCTGTGATATGATGGGCCACCGGTTGGTTGAGATGACCACAAACGGGGAAGTGGTAAAAGTGCTTGCTGATAAATACGAAGGAAAATTGATTGATGGCCCCAATGATGTTATTACAGATGCCAAAGGGGGATTTTATTTTACTGATCCGCAGTTTACCATGGAGCCTCAAAAAAATCAGCCGGGCCGTGCCGTTTACTATGTTGCACCAGATGGTAAAATAACAAGGATTACCAAACCTAATGAGTTTGCCATGCCAAATGGAATTTTGCTTTCTCCGAATGGTAAAACACTTTATATCAATAACTGTTATGATGATGAATCCTGGTATCCCGTTAAAAGTGAAAAAGACAATTATATCTGGGCTTATGATGTAAACCCGGACGGAACCATCAGCAACGAACGAAAATTTGCGAAATTATTCCTCATAGAAAGCGTACTAGACAGGAAAGGAAGGTCATCCAGCGCTGATGGTATGGCCATTGATAAAATGGGCAATATCTATGTAGCAACCTATTACGGGGTTCAGATCTTTAATGCCAAAGGAGAATTCATCGGTATGATTAATTTACCTTCATTTCCTGTAAGCCTCTGTTTCGGAGATAAAGACATGAAAACCCTTTACATTGTCAGCTACAGTAGCGTTTATAAAATTCGTACCAATATGGAAGGTTTTGTCCAGTATTTAAATTAAGACCATATGCGTGCCATCCTCTTTTTCATTTGCATTTCACTGTTTACTATTCCCGTGGCCGTTAACGGCCAGGACATTGCTCCTTATACTTCCCTGGTATATCCCGGTGGTGATGGTAAGCTTGTATATATCTCCGATAGCCTTGGCAATAAGATCCCTGATTTTTCAAATGCCGGATATAAAGGCGGTGGAGTTGCCATTCCATTTGTTCAAACAAAAGCTACTGTTTGGCCGATACTGGGAGATAATTCCGATATGCTTCAGAAAATAATTGACAGTGTATCTGCCTTAACGCCTGATGCATCTGGTTTCAGGGGCGCCATATTACTGAAACATGGAGAATACAATTTGGAGAAACCTATTTCTATTAAAGCCTCAGGTGTGGTTTTGCGAGGAGAAGGCATGAGTGATATTGGTACAATACTGATAGGTAAAATACCCAGGCAGGCGCAAGGGCAGGGTGGAGGAAGAGGAGGAAGACCAGCGCTGGTTAATATTGCTGGTGCTTCGGGAACTAAACTGCAGGACGAGTCCAAACAGTTGATTACAGATAATTATGTACCTGTTGGCGCCACCAGTTTTAACGTGTCATCTGCCAAAGGATTTAAAAAAGGTGATAACGTAATCGTAAGACGAATTGGCAATATGGATTGGATCAAAGAATTGGGAGAAGACAGCGCTAAAGTTGGAAGGAACAGGTGGCAGCCTTTTAATATTAATTACGACAGGGTGATCGTGGATATCAAAGGGAATACGATTACAATAAATGCACCCATTTTCTGCGCTATTGAAGCAAGGTGGGGAGGCGGTGAATTATTTAAATACACGGATGAACGCATTGAACAGGTCGGTATCGAAAACCTGCGTGGTTTTTCTGAATACGACCCTTCTGTTCGCACCAAAACCTATGGTAATATGGACCGGGATAAACTGGACCCAAAATATCAATACCAGGGTGATGAGTATTTCTCTGATGAAAATCATTATTTCAATTTTATAAATATAACCAATGCAAAGAATGTGTGGGTACGCAATATGACTGCACTTCATTTTGCCAGCAGTGTGGTACAATGTAATGCAGGATCAAAATGGATAACTGTACAGGATTGTGAATCATGGGAACCGGTTTCCATCAGGATGGGCGCAAGAAGATTCACCTATCAGATGAATGGACAGTTTTGCCTCGTTCAAAGATGCTTTTCCCAGAAAGGACGGCACTCGTTTGTTTTACAGGGGCAGGAGGCAAGCGGTAATGTTTATCTGAACTGCAGAGCCGTAAACCCTTACTCAACCAGTGAGCCGCATAATCATTGGGTAAATGGAATTTTGTATGATAATATTAAAGCTCCACTCACTGCCAGGTATTGGGATTATATTATTGGCTGGGCCGGAGCAAATATTGTTTTTTGGAATTGTGAGGGCGATTTTTTGATCCAGCAACCTCCTACAGCTCAGAACTATTCATTTGGTCATATAGGCGTAAATGCAGTAGTCTTTAACGCAGGCTTGCAGGACCTTACCAAACCAAATGGACATGTTGAGTCTATGGACACGCATGTTGCTCCACAAAGCTTATATCTTGCGCAATTAAAGGAAAGGATGGGCGAAGCAGCCCTGCAAAATGTTGTGGCAAAGCCTGCGCCATTTTGATTTTGTTCAAAATTTAACTCTTAAATGGTCCCAGATGAAAATCAAGCTTGCTTTCCCGGTATTCTGCTTAAGCCTTTTTCTTAATACCTCCCTGTTATCACAAACCATCGCAAAGGAGGAAATTATTTTCCTTACTTCTGAATGGAAAGGTGAACGGTTTGCAGACGGCAGACCAAAAATTCCTGATAATGTTTTGGAAAGGGCAAAGCATATTATGATTGACGATGCGTGGACCGTATTGAAAAATGAAGGATACCTGAATCAGTTTGAAGGGAACTGGAAAACAGTGAATGATACACCCATGACGGGCCGCGCAGTTACAGCAATGTATATGCCCAGTCGCCCAGACGTTGAAAAAAATATTAAGGATAGAGGCGCAAAGCAGGGTAGAAAAGGCAATACCAATTCATGGCCGATAGATATATTGACCAGGGGTGATTTGTATGTAGCCGATGCCTTTGGAAAAATCAGTGGTGGAAGTATTATGGGGGCTACATTAGCCAATTCTATTTTTAGTAAATCCGGAAACGGTGTTGTTTTTGACGGAGCTTCCCGTGATCTGCAGGAGATCAGGAACATAAAAGGCTTTAATGCGTTTGTTCGCGACTTTCATCCCTCCTTTACTGAACAAATGGTGCTCATGGGCCTCAATACAGCAATCCGTATTGGCAATGCAATTGTGTTACCTGGTGACCTTGTCATTGCAACCAAAGAAGGCGTTCTTTTTGTCCCGGCTCATATGGCAGAAGAAGTAGTGAGTACTTCCGAATTTGTTATCCGCAAAGATCAGTTTGGTTTTGAGATGGTTAAAAGCGGTAAATACAGTACGGGAGAAATAGACAGCCAGTGGAATGATGCAATTAAGACTGAATTCTTAAAATGGCTGGAGAAACATCCTGAATTGGGAAGAATGACCCGCGCAGAACTGGATCAGGTGATGAGTAAAAGAACATGGTAAATAACTATTAAAATGAAAAAGCCTGCCATACTTTATTCCCTTTGTCTTCTTCTCTTGTGGAATACCAGCTCATTTGCGATTATCCGTCTTCCTCCTGTTATAAGCAGCAATATGGTTTTGCAGCAAAATTCGCAGGCTACAATCTGGGGATGGTCAGATGCAAGTGAACGATTTACCATCAGCTGCTCATGGAAAACTACAATAGACTCTGTAACGGCGCTCAATAGCGGAAAATGGAAAGCAAAGATCAGCACTCCTTCTGCTGGCGGGCCATATACAATTACCATAAAAGGAAGATCCAATTCAATTACTTTGGAAAATATCCTGATTGGTGAAGTGTGGCTATGCTCAGGTCAATCCAATATGGAAATGAGTAATACACAGCAAATAAGAGATGAATTGCCTGTTTGCAAAAATGATAATATCCGGTTTTTCACGGTTGCCAAAGCCACGTCTGAATTTCCCCAGGAGTTTGCGGAAGGCAAATGGGTTTCCTGCAATGAAGAGACTCTTCGCCGGTTCAGTGCGGCAGGTTATTTTTTCGGCAAAAAATTACACCAGGAATTAAATAATATTCCTATCGGTCTTATTCAGTCGGCCTGGAGCGGAACACCGGTGGAGCTTTGGGAACCAGACAGTGTTATTCAAAGCGATCCGGTGATGAAAGAGGCGGCAACCAATATAAAAGATGTCACCTACAGGCCCAACAAACCGGGTCTTATTTATAATGCGATGATCTATCCCATCTCCAATTATACAATTGCCGGAACAATCTGGTACCAGGGGGAAGGAAATACGGCGCGCGCCCAGGCTTATGAAAAGATGTTTACGGGAATGATTGGTGCATGGCGGAAGCAGTTCAATAATGAATTTCCTTTTTATTATGTCCAGATAGCCCCATACACCTACGAAAATAGTTTTGAAGCTGCATTATTGATGGAACAGCAAACCCGCTCTTTATCTTATCCGAAAACAGGTATGGTTGTCATTACAGACCTGGTTGATAATATAAAAAGCCAGCACCCGCTCAACAAATTAGATGTGGGCTTACGCCTGGCAAATATTGCACTATCGGAAACTTATAAAAAGGGTATACCCATTGCGGCTTATAAAAATCCAATGTATAAAAGGATGGAAATTAGCAAAGGAAAAATCAGTTTGTTTTTTGATAATGCACCAGGCGGATTTAAAATAAAAGGGGAAGGAAAACCTACTGAGTTCCTTATTGCAGGAACGGATCAAGACTTCCTTCCTGCAGATGTGAAGCTGGAAAAGGATCGCATTGTTGTTTCCAATAAGCAAATCCCCAATCCGGTAGCTGTCAGGTTTTCCTTTAGCAACACAGGGATGTCAAACTTATTTAATAAGGAAGGTTTGCCAGTCACCCCTTTCCGTACGGATGACTGGCAAATTGTTCCTGTAAAACTATAATACGATCCAATGTGAACTATGCAAAGAACGGTATGTTCGGAGTCGCATATTTCTTCAAACCTTCTTCGTTTATATCTACGCCGATTCCCGGTTTGTTCGATACCGTCAAAAATCCTTTATCGATAAAAGGCTTATCACTGCCCTCATACTTAACAATCTCTTTCCATCTTGGTTGTACATCGAATGGGCCTTGCCATTCTAAAATATGGAAATTAGGAACTGCTGCGCATACATGAGCAGTGGCCATGCAGGCGAGAAATGAACCAACCATATGCGGTGAAAAAGGTGTGTAATAGGCATTAGCAAGGCTGGCTATGCGCTGTCCTTCACCGAGCCCTCCGCATTTCTGAAGATCAGGCATGATTAAATCAACTGCGCCATCTGCTAATAAACGGGCGAATCCATAAGTGAGGTATAAATTTTCACCAGTGCAAATTGGTGTACTGGTTTCCTGTGTGATCGTCTTATAGATCTCAACGTTCTCGGCAGGAACGGGTTCTTCCAGCCACATCAGGTTTAATGGTTCCATCACCTTTGCCACCTTTCTTCCGGTTGGCGCATCATATCGTCCGTGCATGTCGCAACAAATATCGATATGCGGACCTATTTCTTTGCGAACAGCGGCAATAGAATTATACATTCTTTCTACTTCAGCAAGGCTGGCAGTCCAGTTTGTTCTGTCAAATTTATTGGGATCACCTGCTTCGTCAAGGTCAAACTTTACTGCTGTATATCCTCTGTCAACTGCCTCTCTTGCTACTTTCGCATATTCTTCAGGTGGAGGATTTCGAACAGAATATAATTGAGTATCGCAATACACTCTTACTTTATCACGAAACTTTCCACCCAATAGTTGATAGACAGGTAAACCCAATGCCTTTCCGCACAGATCCCACAAAGCAGCATCAAAAGCGCTTAGAACAGCCACAAACATGCCTGATTGTGTACCGCTAAATGGATTGCCTTTACGGTTTCGCTCAAAAAATACGTTAGGAGTTAAATTTAGGGGGTTACTCCCTATCAGGCCTCTTCCCAACCGTTGAACCAAATAATATGTTCCGCCAATGGCATCTACTGCTTCGCCCCAGCCAACGATATCCTGGTTGGTAGAAATTTTTACAAATAACCCTCCTCCGGAATAAGCACATTTAACATCCGTGATCTTTAAATCGGAAGGTGCGGAACTTTTAGGTGTTCTTTCCATGGCATCTGTAAGGCCCTGACCAAACGTTTTGCTCAGGCCAACAAATGGTGCCATTCCTGCGGCAAGTGCCGCCTTGGTCATAAATGATCTTCTTGAAGTTGACATAATTCCTTTGTTAAAGTATTCAATAATTTGATTAATAATCTTCTTTTAAGGTTACTGCTGGTTTACCAGGTTCTGTCTTTTAAAAAGTTCTGTATGGTAGCTTTTGGAACGGGTAATTCATTGATATGATCATTGAGCCATTTGGAGAAATCTTTCTCAATGTCATCTGACCATCTGGCGTCAATTTGCCCGGCAGTATATTTTCCTTCCCTTAATCGTTGATGACCAAACATGTCTCTCAGCCTTACAATTTCAGAAGTAACCACCACTCTTTCCGCCAGCTGGGGTGGAATAAATACTACAACACCCATTTTGCCCAAAACAACATCACCAGGCATTACAGTTACTGTACGGATGCGGGTAGGGTGGTTGATTCCTACGATCATTGTTGTCAGATCACGGTTATTTCCGGCTCCCGGATTATGAAAGGACGGATCATAACTCGTGTAATAGGAAGTAAAACTTCCAATTTCCTTCAATCCTTCCAGGTCTCTGATTGCCCCGTCGTACACAATTCCATTCCCTGTTCTTGCATAGATGGCATTGCCTACATTATCACCGATAGTGGGTCCATTTCTTTTTGCGCCAAACTGATCGGCGACATATACATCTCCCTTTACCAGCATTTCCACCGCCCACACGTTTTGCGCTCTTCTCCCTTCCTTTTTTCCTATTGAATCGATAGCTTTCCAGACATCAGGGCGACCAGGCATAAAAGTGGCAGTTACCGCGCGGCCTACCAGCACACTGTCTGGATTGATGACCTGCCAGTCTTCTGCAATCTGGTATTTGTATCCGGCATTGCTCATTGTAGCCCAGGCTTCTTCCACACTCACCTGTTTCATTCGACGAACAATATCATCCGGAACCTTCGGACGTCCATCTGGAAAGCGTTCTCCTTTCCATTCAGGCGTTAATGTTATAAGTTCTTCTTTGGTAATTTGAACCGATTGTGCTTTCGCAAGGTTCATGATTAATAGCAGCGCAAAGCAGAAAGTCAGGTGTTTGGACATAGTCATATACTTTTATTTTTTGAATGATTAGTGTTTCATTGATTTAATTATCCTGTTGTAGCCGGGCAATTGCTCCAAATTCGTCATATAGCTTTACTCCCAGTCTTTCGAATATTTCAAAGTATTTCATATAAGTGGAATGGTTGTGGAAGTCAGGATGAAAATTGGCCACCAGTTTTACTTTTTGAGCAGCCTCATCAAGGCTTTTATACATTCCTATTTCAGTTGCACTCAATAAAAAACCACCACAGGCAACACTGTCTGATCCGGAATTCATCTTTATATGAACAGGCAGGTTGAATATATCTGCAATTATCTGCGTGAGCAGAGGATAGGATGCATAGGTACCATTTGCAGAAAGACTCTTAAAACCACGATGTTCCTGTAAGGTCTTTCCAATGCTGAAAAAGGCAAACAGTACACCTTCAATTGTTGCCCTGATGAAATGTTTCAGCTCGTGCTTGATATTTAATCCAAAATAAACGCCGCGCGCATTGGCATTCCATATTGGCGCTCTTTCACCCTGGAGGTAGGGGAGAAACAGCAACCCTTCCGAGCCCGGGGATACTTTACCGGCATCAATGATCAGATTTTCAATGCATTCTTCCAGTTCATAATCCCTTGTAAAATCCCCAAACTGTTTTGCAAACCATTCAAAAGTTGACCCTGCGTTATTGGTAGGCCCGCCGGAAACATAGTTGCCCTCTGTAAGTACATAATTAAATATGCGCTGTTTTTCATCCTGGATCACTTCTTTCCCCACCACTCTCACCGCTCCACTTTCCTCGATGGTGATGGTTGCTTTTCCATCTCCCCAAACCCCAGCTCCAAGCGTTGCCATACACCCATCACTGGATCCAACTATGATCTTTATTTTATCATGCAGGCCCAGCAAGGTCTGATATTCTTTCTTCAGGCTTTTTGGGGAATACAAAACAGATACAAGTTCTGGTAAATGTTGTTTGGTGATACCCGCTCTTTGCAGGGCGTCTTCTTCCCATTTCAGCTTATGTATATTTAATAAGCCTGTGGCGGAAGCCACGCTATGGTCTATCACATATTCATCGGTCAGTTGCTGAATAATATAGGCTTTAATGGATAGAAATTTCCTGGTGGCCTGGAAGCGTTCGTTATCGTTGTTTTTTAACCAGGTGATCTTGTTGAGCGGTGACATCGCGTGTAATGGCGTACCTGTAACCTTATAGATTGATTTTCCGAGTTCCGAATTTTTCAGATCCTCGGCTTCCAGCTTTGCACGATTGTCTGACCACACCATTGCATTCCCAATGGGTGCTCCATATTTATCGATGGTTATCACACTATGCATGGCAGAGCTAAAGCAGATGCTGACTATATTATGCTTTTGGGGATGAATTTTTTCATTTAAGAAATTCTTCAGGATGTAAAGCATGGTAATAAAGATCTGTTCAGGGTCCTGCTCACTATAATCAGGCCTTGCATGAAAGGTGGGATAGGTGCCCTTGGAAGAACCCAGCAGGCCGCTATTCATGTCGAAGGCTGTAACCCTGATGGCTCCTGTTCCTATTTCGATAGTTACTATACAGTCCATAAAATAAGTTTATTCAGTGGGAGTGATGTTTTTCTTTCTAAACTCACTGGGTGTATACCCTGTCAGTTTTTTAAAAGTGGTGGCAAAATGTTGTGACGAATAAAAACCAGTATCCAGCGCAATATCTGTGACATTCACATCCTGTCGTTTTAATAGTTTGATTGCTTCAGAAATGCGTATGTTAATTAAATAGTTTAAAGGAGAGAACCCTGTATAATTCTTAACCTTCTCTGTAAAGGCAGTAATGCCTAATCCTACCAATGCCGCCATTTCTTCTACGGTCCAGTGATGAGATAGATTTGCCCGGAGCGATTCTTCAAGCATTAAAAAGGATTTTGGAAAGTCCCGGCGGGCATTATTCTGCCTTGAAAGTTGTCTTGCTATTAAAATGAAAAGCTCATCGATTGTCTGATTTATCCGCGCCGTAAATCCTATTTCCTGTTTGAGCAATTCAGTACTGATAGTCTGAAACAGGGTAGCTGCTTCTTTTACTTTCGGTAATACGGGAGTAGGGTTCAGTAACAGTATCTTGAAGATGTTCCTGCATTCACCTTCATTCAGTCGCGTCCATCTGCCCAGCTCCATGGCGCCAGCCGGGCTCAGCTTCAATCCAAGGTGCAGCCAGGAAACGGTTCCAATGTCCAGCAGGTCCTTTTCCCCACCAAAGCTTTGGCCTGGAAAAATAACCGCAAGATCTCCGGGATAAAGGATATGATGCTGGTTATCTATTATCCAGTCAAATCTGCCGTCAATTACATAGTATAACCTGAGGAACTCAGAAGTTTCCCTTTTCAGGGAGTCGAACTGTATGGTATTGTTTTTTTTGTATGCAAACTCGATGATATGAGGAAAGGCATGAAGCTCCTTGCAATCTCTTTTTAATACATTTTGATTCATGCTGGCAGTTGTTCCCGATTCGTTCAACGATATTACTAATAAATGGCATTGTGATTGTGTAATATCTTTCACCGTTTAATCTTGGAAGTTTTTTCATGGTAAGATTGGATACTTTGTATAATCGTAGAAAAGACACTTATTTATCTACTGCAAACAGGAACATAGCAGGGGATTTTATAAATAAATACCGGGTATTTTTGAAATAATTAAAAACCGAAACTTATTGGCCAAATGGGCAATCGGTCCTCACAGTATTTTAAATATGTAGTGTAAAAGAGAAACAGCAAGTTTCTTCCCTACTCCTGTTTTTACAGGAGTTTTTATTTACAGAAATAGAAACTGCAGGTTTTTTAGGTGTGATTTCTTACCAGGTGAATAAATGCCATTATGAAAAGGGTACTCTTTAGCCTATTAATAGCAATTCCAGGTTGCCTCATTGCACAAAATGCAAAGATCAGGATTGATGTAGAAAGAACGATTGGAGACATTGACCCTAAGATCTACGGAGCTTTTATGGAGCCGATCCAGATTAGTGGAAGAAGAGGTTTGCCGGATTCCCCAGTCCTCAATACGCTTTACGGAACACTTTATGACCCGGCTTCACCTTTGGCAGATGAGAATGGGTTTAAGAAAAATTATATCGAGGCTTTCAGGGAATTAAAGGTTACCAATATCCGCTGGCCGGGAGGTAATTTTTTAATGGCTTATAACTGGCAGGATGGCATTGGTCCAAAAAATCAACGCCCCGCTCGTATCAACATGGCCTGGGGTGGTATTGATAATAATCACGTAGGAACAGATGAATGGTTTGCCCTTAATAAATCGGTAGGAAGTGAAAATATTGTCGCGGTAAACCTTGGACTGGCTACAATTCAGGATGCCGCTTACTGGGTTGAATATTGCAATTATCCTAAAGGCACTTATTATTCTGACTTGCGTGCAAAGTATGGACATTCCGCACCCTATAAAGTAAAGATCTGGGACCTTGGCAATGAAGTTGACGGTAAACCCTGGGAACTGGGCCATAAGAATGCCGAAGATTATATTGAAATAGCAAGGGAGGCGGCAAAGGCCATGAAGGCCGTTGACAACAATATTGATTTCGTTGCCTGCGGATCTTCCTGGTATAGTAATCCCAATGGCTGGGATGAATGGAATCGTAAGATCTTAAACGGGCTGGGAGACAGGATAAAATATCTTTCCATACATAGCTACTGGGAAAATTCACCTGACTATTACACTCAAATGGGAGCGAGTGCGAGGATATTTGATGACAGGATAAAAATTACGGCTGGAGAAATTAATGCTGTTTCCAATACGCAGGGCTTTAAGAATCCCATTTACCTTTCTGTAGATGAATGGGGCGCGTTTGGTGGAAACTTCATGTCTGTCTTACCGGTGGCACAATCCTTCAATTCCTTTATCCGGCATGCTGATGTGGTAAAAATGGGCAACTTCACATTGCTAACATCACTCCTGTCAAATGATCCTAAAAAGGGAAACTTTAAATCCCCTCTGTTTCATACGTTCAAACTATTCTCAACTAATTGTCGCGGTAATGCAATAGATACCTACGTGCAGTGCGATACTTTTAGCACGGAGAAATACAAAGGAATTCCTTACCTGGATGTCTCAGCAACTTATTCCAGGGAAACCAATACGGCTTATGTTAACGTGGTAAACAGGCATAAGGATAAAGCTATTGCTACTGATATTACTGGAATAAGCGGTGAATTCACCGGAAAAGCAGAAGTCAGCGTGGTAACAACAAGGGATTTGCAGGAAGCATTCACATTTGATAAGCAAAATGATTATATCCCGGTAAAGACAGATGTTGAAATAAAAAATAATAAACTCTCTTATTCCTTTCCGCCACACTCCTTTACACAAATAAGGATTGAATTAAAAAAGCGATAAGATATTGTTAACCGCAAAAACATTTTTCAATAAATTAAAATCTCAAAAAATGAAGTTATATTCAAAACTTGCTGCCTTGATTCCCACGCTTATTTGCGTTTTAAGTTATGCGCAAACCACACCGCCATCCGTAATTGAAGATTTCAAACCGTCTGAGCTCAATCAACCCGGACAGGAATACCCGATGGTCAATTCCCAGGGATATGCCAGGTTCCGCATTGTAGCACCTGCTGCAGACAGTGTTAAAGTAAGCCTCGGTCTTGGTGGCAGAGGAGGTACAAGACTCACTAAAGGTGCTGATGGCGTTTGGACCGGAACTACCGAAGGGCCAATGGATGAAGGCTTCCATTATTATCATATTAATATTGATGGAGGAACATTTAATGACCCGGGTACTTTAAATTATTATGGATCTACCAGGTGGGAGAGCGGTATTGAGATCCCGGCACACGATAAGGATTTCTATGCGCTCAGGAATGTTCCCCATGGCAATGTTCAACAGGTACTTTTTCCTTCCCCTACTACTAATACTTCCAGAAGAGCCTTTGTTTATACGCCTCCCGGCTATGAAAAGGATTCAAAGAAGAAATATCCTGTGTTATATCTTCAGCATGGATGGGGTGAGGATGAAACAGCATGGAGTAACCAGGGCCACGCCAACCTGATCATGGACAATCTGATTGCAGATAAAAAAATTGAGCCATTCATTATTGTTATGACTTATGGTATGACAAACCAGATGAGATTTGGCGGCGGACTCCGAAGCTTTAAAGTTGATACCTTTCAAACTGTGCTTGTGGATGAATTGATTCCATTTATCGATGCAAATTTCCGCACTATAGGCAAACAGTCTCATCGTGCTATGGCAGGTCTCTCTATGGGAGGAATGGAAACACATTCAATTACCCTCAACAAACCGGACGTATTCGCCTACTATGCACTGCTCAGTGGAGGTACTTATACCCCCGAGGAAATAAAAGATAAATCAAAAGTGAAACTTGTTTTTCTTAGCTGTGGTAGCAAGGAAAGACCGGATGGCATTAAAAATGCTGCAACTGCTTTGACAGGTGCTGGCTATAATGCGGTTTCATTTGTATCAGACAATACAGCTCATGAATTTCTTACATGGCGCCGTAGCCTCTATCAATTAGCGCCGCTTCTTTTTAAGGATAAATAATATATAACAAACAACAAGATAGTCAGTAA
>JAJKIP010000003.1 GCA_021154405.1 Segetibacter sp.
GCAAACAGGTCGTCTGCTTTCTTTTTTGGACTGGAAGATTCCAGGATTTCCCTTACCCCCGTAACCGTTTCACCTGTAATTTCTTTCCAGCGTTGCACAAACCAGCGAGTACATATATAATCTTCTGCAATTCCCTCCTTAAAGGGCCACCGCCACATATCACCATCCTTACTCGCTCCCATTTTATAAACCGCAGATCCCAAACCGGTTCCCAATGTTATTCCAATAACTGTCTGTTTGGCAAATTTATCGGCCGCGCCGCTAAATACTTCTCCCTGTAAAAAACAGGCGGCATCATTTTCAAGGAATATGGATTGGACCGGAAAACTCAAAGAAGTTGCAAGCAGATCTTTGACATTCAATTGATACAGGCTTTCATATTTTGCCTGGCCGTGAATCAGGGAAATGCCAGCTTCATAATTGAATGGACCCGGTATTGCCAGGCAAATACTTTCCACTTCCTTATCCTGTCTGGCTTCAGTGATGCAATCACTCCAGGCTTTAATTATTTCATCAACCGTTCCTGCCGCATTGACGTGCGTCCTTTTTACAGAAGAAGGGACAATTGTTTTTTTATCAAGGTCTATTAAGGCGGCGGTAATATGCGTACCGCCGATATCTGCTCCTATGGCTAAATTTGTATTGCTCATGATTATGGCAATTTAGCAACTACATTGTCAGCAGCGAGATTCTTATCATTATTTTTTCTGCTTTGGCCTTTCCATTCCGATTCGATCTGCTCCAGGCTTTTACCTTTGGTCTCAGGCAATAATTTATAAACAGTAATAAAAGCAATTACACAGAAGGCGGCAAATATCCAGAAAGTGGCCGGTGTACCAGCAGTTTTTAATAAAACAGGCGTTAATTGGCCCACAATGGTATCAGCTATCCACATCACCATTATACTGATTGCCATTGCACGTCCCCGGATCTTATTGGGAAATATTTCGGCTGCCACTACAAATTTCAAAGGCCCAATAGAAAAGGCAAAACAGGCCAGAAACGCCAGTACAAATACCAATAACCAGACACTGGTGGTTGCTCCCGAGGCAAAACAGATACCAGTACATAGCAAACTGATAGCTGCTCCTGCGGTTCCCGCCAGGTACAGCGGTCGCCTGCCTGCACTATCTACCTTCCAGATAGCAATCAGTGTAAATAACATATTGGCTGCCCCAAAGATCACCTGGCTTATTAATGAGCTGCTCAAAGATGATCCTGCATTGCTTAAAATGCTTGGACCATAATAAATAATTGCATTGATACCACTGAATTGGGAAAATAAGGGAAGTAATATTCCAATCAATAACGCTTTGCGCCATCGTGGAGAGAATAATTCCTTGTAGGAAACCTTTTCGTCCTCATTCTTTAATATGGCAGTAGCTTCCTGTTCCGATTCAGCATCCATTCCAATTGCTGTCAATATACTTTTCCCTTCTTCTATTCTGCCCTGCTGAAATAACCACCGTGGACTTTCGGGAACCATAAACATCCCGAATAAGAAAAATATGGCTGGCACTGCACCTAATCCTATCATGGCTCTCCACACTTCAGTGGTTGTGGCAACTGTAAACCAACCCGCACCATTCCCTGCATGATCCAAAGAATAATTCAATAGACCTGCATTGGTCAAATAAGCTACCAGTATTCCCAAAGTCAGTGCAAACTGGTAATAGGTGATCAATCGTCCCCTGCTCTTTGCGGGAGCTATTTCAGATATATATAAAGGCACCACATTGGATGCAAGGCCAATACCGATTCCACCAATAAACCGGGAGGCCGTTATCAAAAACAGGGTTGGCATTGTGGCACAACCTAAAGCCGACAATAAAAATAATACCGCAGCAACCAGCAGCGGTTTCTTTCTGCCAATGCGATCTGTCAACTCACCAGAAAATGCAACACCCACAATACATCCCACGAGAGCTGATGATACAAACCAGCCTTCCTGGAAAGCCGAGAGATTGAATTGCTTTTGCAGCAAGGGCAACACCCCTGATACAACGGCCATATCAAACCCGAACAGGAACCCACCAAGCGAAGCAACCAATGTGACGGTGAGAATGGATATTCGTTTTATCTGCGTTTGCATGAATCGTTAATTGTTGATCAATTATAAGATCTTATTTTTCTGTATTGGGAGACATGGAAGGTGGTGCATCTCCTGCCCTGCTGCCCCAGTTCATGTTTGGCCTGGCACCCATTTGTAAAATCAGTGACCCACCATCCACCAGGTCTGCATGGTAAAACCAGGGTTTGGTCAATGGTTTACCATCCAGTTGGGCGGATTGTACATACTGGTTCACATCAGATACGCCTTTGGCAATTATAGTGAAGGTTTTTCCTTTATAATATTTTGGATCAAGCTGAATAGTGATCTTCTCAAACAGTGGGCTACCAATTTCATAAAACGGTTTTACACCTGCTCCGCCATTTGTTTCAAATAATCCCATAGCTGCCATTACAAACCACGCCCCCATCTGCCCCTCATCCTCATCACCCAGCCAGCCATGATATGGAGTTACTCCATAATAACGGTTCATGATCTCCCTGGTCCATTTTTGGGTAAGCCAGGGTTTACCAGAATAATTAAACAGCCATGCTGCCTGCATATTTGGCTGGTTGCCGTGATTGATGGGTACCAGATCATATAGATCCCCGTCAGCATTGAAATTATATTTAACTGATTTTTGAAATCCTTCATCCAGTCTTTTATTAAACTCATCCCTGCCCATCAGGTTCAGGATTCCCTGCACATCATGCGGATTGAAAAAACTGTACTGCCATGCATTTCCTTCCAGGTAACCGGGTCCACTGAAGCTGGTACAACAATACGGGTTCCACTCCTTATCACTCACCCAGGTACCATCCCTGTGCTTCATCCGAATGTATTTGGTAGAAGGATCAAACACATTCTTATAATTGCCTGCCCTCCGGATAAATTGCTGATATACTTCTTCATTACCCAATGCTTTTGCCAGTTGCGATACGCACCAGTCATCATAAGCATATTCCAGGGTATTGGATACCTGGCCCTCTTCTGTTGGCACATAGCCCAGTTCCATATAAGATTTGAAGAATTTATTACCTGCGAACCCATTCTCTGGAGTTACAACACCCGGAGTCGTTTGCTGATGGACCATTGCTTTTAATGCCGTCTGCACATCAAAATCCCGGATGCCCTTTTGATACGCACCAACAATGAGAGGAATTTCATGTGAAGCCTCCATAATGCCGGAATATTCAATACCAGCCGGACCTTTTGCCAGCCAACCGCCGGTATTATATATTTCCAGTTCAGATTTCGCCCAGTTACTGGCCAGGTCAGGATTAACCAGTTCCCATAATTGATTCAGGTTCCAGAATGTATTCCACAAGGCATCACTGCCATAGATAGGACTTTTGGGATCAACCTGCTGTATCTTCTCATTTACATCCACATATTTTCCATCTACATCACTCCAGGTTGTGCGTGCACAATAGGAACGGTAAAGATTGGAATAAAATTTTTTCTTATTGACTTCTGTTCCACCTTCCACTTTGATCTTGCTCAGCAAATTATTCCAGACTGTTCTTGCATTCTGACGAACAGCATCAAAGTTCCAGCCGAATGAAGACAGCTCAGTATTCATATTCAATCTAGCTCCATCAATGCTAACCAGTGAAATGGCAGTCTGCATTAAAATCACTTCCCCTTTTTTTGTATCAAAGTCGGCATAGGCTCCAATTCTTGGGCCTTTTCCAATCATTTCCCTGATATTTTTTTCTATTGCATAATTTCCTTTCCAGCCACCAAAAGATTTCATTGGCTTATTAAATCGAACCACAAAGTGAACGGTGTATTCATTCCAGCTCCACTTTTGATGAGAATAACCTTCAATTTCCGTATCAGATACTTTGGTAAATTTTGCATCCAGTATTTCAGCTGTATTCTCGAAAGGAATATCCAGGTCCAGGAGGACGTGTGCATTTTCCTCTTCCGGAAAAGTAAAGCGGAAGAATCCGGTGCGGGTTGTAGAAGTAAGCTCGGTATGAATATTTCCATTCATCAGGGTGACTGCATAGTAACCTGGACTGGCTTTCTCTGAAGGTTTATCGATACGGGATCGATATCCTGTGGTCCAACCGGTGGTTGGTCCATCAGCCGGTCCACGACGTACATTTAATACTCCTACCGTTGGCATTACTGATAATCCGGCCATGGTCCAGGAATGAATATGACTAAACCCCCCAACATTATTCAAACTGTATTCGTATCCTGATTTCCACACACCGCCCTGGTTATCCGGTGCCAGTTGCACCATTCCAAACGGCATGGTGGCACCCGGGTTTAACATCCACCTGGATTCTGAAGTTCCCAATAGCGGATCTGCATAGTCAACCGGCTGCTTTGATTGTGCGAACACTGTTATTAAATAACAACAGCAAATGAGTGACGCAAATATTTTTTTCATAGTTACTTTAAATGTTCAATTGAATCCTTGATAAATGCTTTTACAAGTTTAGCCTTTTCATTACCCTCGTTGATGATGGTGTAAGTTTTAACGGCTGCAGGAACAACAAAGGTCTCCGCATAATGGAACTGCCGGATATCATCACCTATTTTCACTTTTATTGAACTCCCTTCCACCAGCATCAATACATTACAGCTATCATCAGTATTCAGTGTTACCTCTTTGTCAAATTCCACCCGGTGCACATCATAAAAATGTTCAGTATGAGTAGGCAGATGCCAGATTTCCACTCCAGGCTTTTGGATCAGCAATTCTGGTTTTGAAATTAACTCTTCCCTTACCTTTTTACCCTGACGTTCAAACTTAAGATTATTATAGGCATGATCGATATTGATGGCGCGCGGTTCGCCATTCAGGTCAAGCCTTAACCAGTCATACATCTTAAAAGTGAAGATATAAGGAGTTGAACTGATCTCCAGCACCAGATTATTGGCGCCGGCGCTATGTATGGTTCCATTGGGGATCAGGAACAGATCATGCTTATGTGCCGGCTGCGCCTGAACATATTTTTCTATTTTTATCTCTTCCCCATTAGTCTTGCTGTTTTCCAGCTGCTTTTTGAATTCAGCAGGCTGTACGCTTTCCTGGAAACCCAGGTAAACTTTGGCGCCTGGCTTACAGTCGAGAATATAATAAGTTTCATCCTGCGTGATATGTTCGCCAAATTGTTCTCTTATATACTTCAGGGACGGGTGGCACTGAATAGAAAGATTACCACCTTCCCAGGTATCTAAAAAGTCAAACCGAATTGGGAATTCTTTTCCAAAAAATCCGGAATGCCTGCCTAATATTTTTTTGGCTGCAGCAGACATGAGCAGATCAAAAGGTACTTCCAATAAATTACCATCACTCTCGAATACCAGTCCATTTTCTGGAACGATCAGTTCAAAGGACCATGCATAATTGATTTCGTCTTTATTTAATCCCTCAAACCTCTCCTGCATCCAATGTCCGCCCCATGCTCCTGGTTCAAACCAGGGACGAACACGAAGGGCTGTTTTTGTCAATTCATCAAGTCCTTTTGCCAGGTCTCTCGAAAATATCCAGTTGATAACACCTTCCCATTGTACGTCTCCCTGTATCGTGATACGATCGCTGATACGTTCTTTGAACTCATTCAGTACCACCCAGTCAATGAAATAACAATGCTTGTACATATGTGCCGGCTCATCAGCCTTGTCCATACCCAGATTGGTTACAGTTCCGGCACGCATGCGGTACTGGATCTCATTTTTGGGAACGTCCAGATAAACGATCGGTGCATTCCATTGAACAAGGGAAGCGCCATGTCCAATTATGATAGTGCAATTGTACCCTGCACCCTGTTTAATCACACTGATCTTTTCTAATTGAAAATAATCTTCCAGATGTATAGTCGCTTTTGTTCCCCATACAGAATCCCTGTCGCCCAGAAATGGAGCTGTCAGTTCTTCTATTTCTGCAACGGGTTTAAGGTACTGGTCAGCCTTTATCCACCTAACCGTTAAACCATTCTTCTCAAAAGCCTCAGCGAGGCAGGCCTGTACATCATTCCATACCACTCCACTGAATCCGTCGATGATCACGGAATCGAATTCGGACATCCATTTTACCAGTGAATCATAGCCATTGAAAATTTTTCCCTTGCCAATTGAATGATAAGGATAGATATTATATCCTCCGTTCAAATTGGTATTGTCTGGGACACGATAAGGCATTATCGCCTGTGCAGTTTTCCTGAAACGGGAGACTTGTTTCTCACTCACCCCTTCTTCTCGATTTGAAATTTCAAACATGTTGGATTATTAACTTTTACATTTAATCGTCGTATAAGCAGCACACATATATTAGAAGACAAGCCGGAGATTCGTCATCCCATACGGCTGTATCTCAATATTATTTTTAAAAGGTTCTATTACCCGTTCATCCGCCTTACATTCGAATACTTCCCTGGGTTTACGCGGTGGCCAACTCAATTTGACCAATTCTGGTTTATCAGAAATCGACCTTAATCTAAGCAGCACAGCCTTATTGTCGCCTGTTTTCTTAATAGTGGAAACCACTAACCGCTCATTATCTATACTGACAATAGGATTGTTAATAAGATTACTGCTGGTTTGTACAATAATGAAAGGCCGTTGTGTTTCCATTCCAAAACGGTTGGCAGCAACAACATCATAAGAATCATGAATATTGAGTGAATACTGTTGCTTCATGATCGCACCCTGTTCAAGAGGGAAATTGGTATCCCAATGATTATTCACTGGCCATGAATAGATCAGCGATGACTGAGGTATTTCTTTTTGCCAGAGCCAGGGTTGACGGCCTCCATCCAGGATATTCCCAGTTAATCCACCCCACTCAATCAAGGGTGCTTCTAAAGCAGACCAGGTTACACCATATTTCATATTGGAAAAATCAACCCAACGCTGAAAAGCCAACCAGTTCTTATTGGCGCCCTCGAGTTGGTCTGCATTAGGTGAAACTATACTCCAGGGCATATCAATACGGCCTTTGGCATTGGGCAGGGAAAATCCAAACCCAAAATGAATTCCTTCTTTTTGACGAGTGGATATCTTATCGAAAATATTAATCAATTCTACTGATGACGATCCCTGGTAAAGTTTGATCTCCCGGCTGAGATAATTTACTCCCTGTGCTTTTGAGCTGACCAGCAATGAAACAAGTAATGGTCCGTTTTCTTTTATTCGGATGGAAACATCAGAAGTTGTGGTAGGGTTACGAGGATGATCTTTTCCATTATATACACCTGTTACATACAGGTAAGAATTCAGTCCGGTTGATGAATCAACATATTCGTATCCATTCCTATAGCTCTTTATACTGGTGATATTACCAGTTTGTGGGCTCACCTTTATTGCTATTTCAGCATCTGTTAAGGTGGTGTCGGTAACGTTTAAATCAGTTGAGGCATTCGGCTTCTGCGCCACCACCTTATACAATTTGGATCCTAATGCGGGTATATGTTCTGCCTTGAATATTAATGCTCCATTGGAAAGGCGTTGTGATAATACTGGATTATTATTTTCATCAACTACTCCATCCCCAAATCTGGATTGGGATTTTGTGAGCGTGACTATTCCGTTTCGTTCCCAGGATAATGTATTGACTACAGAAAATGTAGATACAGTAGTGTCTTTATAGGAAGCAATAGCTTCAGCAATGATTGCCTGGCTTTTATTTTTTGAGTTAATGAAATAGCCAGACTTGATGGTCTCCACTTCCTTTGCCAGCAATGAATTCGAATTCTGCGCACCCCAGGTATGTTCTGCACTTAAAAGTTGATCTTCCCAGGCGCTATCAGTCTTGCCTGACTGGCTATTATCCTTTTGAAGCATTGAAGAAAGTATCTCTGCCTGTACCAATTCTTCTTTTGCTTCTCTTCCCACACCAACACTTTTTGCGTCTGACCCCAGGCCATTGGTCCAGAATTCAGTAAAATCTCCGCTATATGTTGGAATAACAGCGGCATACTTTTTTTCATAAGCATCTAAAATGCCTGTTGCCCCACTGATGACCAATTTTGGATAGGCATATTTATTATTCCACTCCTTGACTGCTTCCGGCAGATCAGCATCTATTACACAATTATCAGCCATGGACCAGGTAATGGCATACAGATCATAAGGCGATCCGTTCTTCTCCAATTTCGTTGTTTCTTCAAATAGGAAGGGATCCAGAAAATTCTCCAGGGGATTGGATGTACTTACGCGGTCATAATCAGTGGAAAACCTTTGCAGTTTTGCCAATCCGTATTTGTTTCCTTTAATGGTATAGCCAATACCATAAGGACAACCCTGTAAAAAAAGCATTTTGGTTTTTCCATCAGGTCCAAGCCAGTAGAAGGGTTTGTTTTCCCAATGTCTTCTTAGATCAAAATAATTGGGGAAACTGATAAAGCGACTGATCCCAAACTGGGCGGCAACAGTAACTAATCCCCAGGCAACTCCTGGCAGATCCATCTGTACCATTGTATGTAATGGCACACCTGTTTCTTTTTGAATGAATGACGCATTATTGAAAAAATGAATCAACTCTTCATCAGACTGAGTAGATGTATTGCTATTGGAATGGCCCCCATCAATCTCCACCCATCCTTTCCTGACGGCTTCTATAAATTTTTTCTTTTGCTTAAGTGATGCCTGCTGCAAATAATGTTTTACTACCCATGTAGCTTCTGTATTCCATACAAAACGGGATCCTTCCGGATAGTTCTGTGTCTTCTCCGCAATATCAATACCTACGTCGATATTGCGCATTTGGAGCTTAAGCACATCAGCGGGTAAACCGGTATATCCAATATCCAGATGTGAATGCGGATAGATATAAATTGTCCATTGCTTTTTAGCTGGAACAGGTATGATTGCAGAAAGTTCCTTTTCTCCGGCAATAACCGTAATGCTGGCCCTTGTAGAGGAGTCCACACCCAGCCCAGCAGGAAGTAATAAATTATTTAGAGTATCATTCTGGTTAAACCTGGTAGTTTCAGTAATGGAATTCCAGGCAACTCTCACAGCAATAGGGCCATTATAATCTTTCACGAATATCTTTAGGGCACGGCCAGGCTTACCGTCATTTCTGTACAGATAAAATGGCTGGACCTTATATAGAAATGGAACTACACCGGTGCCCTGCTTTTGCGCTAAAGCAGGCCGGCAATAACAAATTCCGAAAACTATATTTAACGCAACGAAATACACCTGTTTGTATTTGGACAGAAAACTCATGTTTACAAGGGCGGCCGAAAGGAAAAATCCTTAAGGAATAAAGAGGAAGGCCAGGTAACCAGCCTTCCTTAACTACTGCTTGTTATTGAATTGTTACCTTCTTGATTGTCGAATAATTATATCGATTGGTCCCAAATGCGATCCTTGATCCTACCCTGAGAAACCAGTCCTTTTTGGGCAATACGCTGGTACTGGTCAATTTAATAGTTTGTCCAACGATAGCATTTCCAGTTGTACCACTATAACTTAATATGGTAGAATAACGGTTATCAAAATTGTTATTACCTACATATTCATAGGGGCAAAGGAATAATGCAAGGTTGGTAATGTTTTGCTGATAGTTAGGATTACTGGTACCACGTGTTACTTTAACATCAACACTGACAGTACCATTTCCATTCACAACAGGCTCTCCCACCAGGTCTACACGCAGGAATGGCTCAACTGTAAAGTCAACTGTTGTGGTTCCACCTTTCACCACCACTGTTTGCGTCTTATCACTACCTGCCAGGTCCATCGGTACAAAAGCACCTTCTGCAATCATTTTATAAGTTGCTGCAAATACTTTTGTATTTGAATAAGTACCATCCTGTCTGGTTGCCAGATACAAGGGGGTCGGGTTATCGCTCCAGCTTGTTTCGAGCAACTTTATGCGTGTACCATTACCATTATCACCGGACACTTCGCTTTGCACGTTTTGATTGGTTCCCGCATCAATTATCCTGCCCTGCAGTGTTTCCGTAGGACCATCGTAGTTATCAACCTTACTGCATGAAGCTGTCATAACCAGTGCTGCTCCTATGGAAAGTGTATATACTAAATTTTTCATCGTTCCTGATTTATAATTAATAGCCTGGATTTTGAACAATGGTGGCACTCTTCGCAATTACCGCATCAGGTATGCGCTGATAATACCATCTCGGATCGAAGGTGAATACAGAGTTCCGTTCATCCGGACGATCATCAAAGAAGTATTTCAGTGCCTGGAATGCAAAGATTGCATTGAGGATACGCCAGCGCGTATTATTCTGTTCTTTGTCGATGATCCTCCATCTTCTGAGATCCCACCAGGTCTTATTTTCAAATGCCAGTTCCTTCCTTCTTTCTTTGCGGATAGTATCTACTGAAGTAAGAGTGGCCAGGGTGGCCAGCGTAGCGCCGGCACGTTCCCGAATCGCGTTAAGATTATCCAAAGC
>JAJKIP010000004.1 GCA_021154405.1 Segetibacter sp.
GTTTACATTTAGGAATACATTAAATCATCAACTATGGCAATGTCTAAAAGCACCTTTCTTAACCTGGTTTCAGGGATGCTGGGAAAGGAAATCATTTTCAAAAACTATTATGACAAAACAGTAATCTCTAAAAGGCCCGACATGAGCAAGCGGGTATTGACCGAAAAACAAAAGGATTGGAACTGGAGAATGAAATTCGCCAATGCTTATGCGAAGAATATCTATAAAAATGAAGATGACAGGATGAAGGAACGAATCAGATTAGGACTTCCTCCTCATAAATCTCTATTCCATGCGCTAGTGAAAGAGCATTTGGATAAACATAAGGATATGCCACGGATAGATGTTAGGTAAGGCACCCTACTTTTCCCATAGACCTTCTCGACTGCCTCAGCCTAATCCCTAGAGGATTGAGCTACCTTATTCAATTCACGCCATTAAAGATCCTATGTAAATCATTGCTTAGCACGAAAGTTCCACGTGGAACAGAGTAGGTTTCCTTGGCAACCGCTTTTCCTATTTCCCTTTCCCTGACCTACCTTTGCTGCCCGATGTTTCCTGAATACGATATAATTGTGGTTGGAGCTGGGCATGCAGGCTGTGAAGCGGCTGCCAGTGCGGCTAATTTGGGTTCAAAAGTTCTGCTTATCACCATGAATATGCAGACCATTGCACAGATGAGCTGTAATCCTGCCATGGGAGGTATCGCTAAGGGACAAATTGTTAGAGAAATAGATGCCCTTGGTGGATATTCAGGAATTGTAACAGATCTGTCCATGATCCAGTTCAGAATGCTGAACCGATCAAAGGGTCCAGCAATGTGGAGCCCCAGAGCACAGAGTGATCGAATGATGTTTGCTGCCAGGTGGCGCGAAATGTTGGAGAAAACTCCAAATGTTGATTTCTACCAGGATATGGTAAAAGGTTTAGTGATTAAAGATGGCAGGGCCGTGGGAGTACTTACGGGATTGGGGCATGAGATAAAATCAAAAGCAGTCGTACTTACTAATGGTACTTTCCTGAACGGAATTATTCATATTGGAGAAAAGAATTTCGGTGGTGGACGAGTGGCGGAAAAAGCGGCTACTGGTATCACTGAGCAATTGGTTTCGCTCGGATTTGAAAGCGATCGGTTAAAAACCGGAACTCCCCCGCGTATTGATGGCCGTAGTCTGGATTATTCTAAAATGGAAGAGCAACCGGGCGATGAAGAAATTACCGGGTTTTCTTTTTCTCCAGTGCAAAGGCCAACCAAACAAAGAAGTTGCTGGATCACTTATACCAATCAAAAGGTTCACGACATCCTTAAAACAGGGTTCGATAGAAGCCCAATGTTCAGCGGTCGCATTGATGGAGTAGGACCTCGTTACTGCCCAAGTATTGAAGACAAGATCAATCGCTTTGCGGAAAGGGATCGGCACCAGCTTTTTATAGAGCCCGAAGGATGGGATACTGTTGAGATATATGTAAATGGCTTCTCTACTTCTCTACCTGAAGAAACGCAATACGAAGCACTTCGTATTGTTCCGGGCTTTGAAAATGTGAGAATTTTCAGGCCAGGATATGCGATTGAATACGATTTTTTCCCTCCAACCCAGTTAACTAATACATTAGAAACCAAGCTAATATCTGGGCTCTTCTTCGCCGGCCAGATCAATGGCACAACAGGATATGAAGAAGCGGCCTGCCAGGGATTAATGGCTGGCATCAATGCGCATCAAAAGGTAAAAGGTCTGGCTCCCGTTATTCTGAAAAGGAGTGAGGCGTATATCGGAGTATTGGTTGATGACCTGATCAATAAGGGCACACAGGAACCTTATCGAATGTTTACTTCAAGGGCTGAATTCAGAACGCTGCTTCGTCAGGATAATGCTGATCTGCGCTTAACTCCCCTAAGTCATAAACTGGGCCTGGCGTCTGATGAAAGAATGAGTGCCGTAAAAGAAAAAGAAAGTTCTGTTTCAAAGATCAAGTCCCTACTGAAGGAAATCGCTTTTGAACCTGAGGAAGTAAACGGCTATTTACTTTTATTGAATTCCTCACCTATCAGTGAAAAGCAAAGAGCGGAAAAAATATTGCTTCGTCCGGATGTGGAACTTAAGGATATGATGGCTCATATTCCAAAGCTCCAGGAATCACTTCATTCCTTTTCTGCAGATTCCATTGAACAGGCTGCCATCCAGGTCAAGTATGAAGTGTACATCGAAAAGGAAAAAGAACTGGTTCGTCGCATGAGTCAGCTGGAAGATCTGGAAATCCCCGAAAGCTTCGACTTTAAAAAAATACAATCTCTCGGTAATGAAGCCAGGGAAAAATTAACACGTATTCGCCCAAGAACATTGGGACAGGCAAGCCGTATTTCAGGCATCAACCCAAGTGATGTACAAATATTAATGGTTTACATGGGTCGCTAACCCTGAATCAATGCCTAAAATTAAAAATTTAAAAATACAGATCCTATCCTTAATAGAAGGAGGCTATCCTGGCTGGATATTATGTTCATTTCAGGACGCAGCAGGTATTACTCATTTGTTTGAAGAAAAAATTCCTGTTGTGGGTGCAGATGATCCCGAATCCGGTAGATCTTACCCCTACGATTTTCAAGTGCCTTGTGAGATACTTAAGGAGGAAAATAATATCGCTACAATTGATCTAAGCAGGCCTTATGGAATTGAAGCCCGTAATGGACAAACTGTATTTGCTGTATTTTTTTATCAGCTCTCAGATTCCTGATTTTTAGATAAGATCATACCTTGCCATAATGCCAGGCACCAAAGGAATTAAATCATGAGCATTTACATTTTCTTCAGCAATATCTTGGCATTTGTCCAGTCAGACGCTGCATCAACAAATTCCAATATCTTATTCCAGTTAGCAGCAGTTTCATTAGCATGCAAATAGTTCTTCTTTATCCAGATATTTATTACCTGGTCTTTAACATTGGCATCCACACTGAAAGATCCTGTTTCATTCGCCACTTTTTTATTAAGTGCTTCCACACCCTCAGCAGTATAGCCGTCGGGTATCTTCAATTTGATCTGATACTCGATACTTCTCGGAAAATTCATATAAATATCCAAATCGCGCTTACGCTGCTCTGGTTTAATAGTTAGTGGCTTGCCCTGGATCTTCCCGATCTCCACGATCATATTATTACCAGCTTTCTTTACAATACCACCCATATTAAAAGAAGAACTGTAAACGAAATCAGGTGATGAATGCCTGACTCCCAGGTTCTCAATCTTGTAATCCTTAAGATCATTAACATCCACCTCAAACCAGCCTTTCGCCTCTTCTATAAAAGCATCTTTCTGCTTTTTACGGGCTTCTTCAAATGCGCTTTTCACCTCGTCCACATATTTGCGACTTTTTTTGTTGTCCTCAAGGTTTTCAACAAGACTCATTTCCTCTCCCATCGCCTTACGTTCAGACTCATAATAATCTTCATAGAGAATCAAATCCCTTTGAAGCGAGCTCTTATAATGTCCCCTGATAATACTCTTACGTTGTACTGCCAGGTTATCCTGCGCGGGCGTAAGGGATAATACCAGCTGATCTATATGTGCATTGCTGGCAGCATCAGTTCCTGGAAGAGAGTAGCCCGGACCTATTTCGGCCATTTTATTAATGGCATTCGCTCCCATCACAGCTGTCCTGTTCTTCAGCATTATGGAGCTGCTATTTTTATTTCCATCAATAGATTCGGGAATATAAAACGGAACATCAAATATCGTTTCTATTGAAAATATCTTCTTGTTCGCAGGCAGGTAGGTCGCCGTTACAAAATCATCAGCGTCCATCACTTCCTTCATGCGGAAACCAGTCTTTGGAGTAGTTACAAGGATTGTTGGATCAAGATCAGCCACCTTAAAAACACAATTCAGTATAAAAGCTAACCCGTCAAAACTGTATTTCCCGCTATTAACGGATCGCTTTAATTCATTAATATCAAAATTCAACAACTTGGTAAATCGCAGAGTATAATAAAGATGTGCCGCCCTTTCCTCGTCTGTCATATCACTATATTTCAACCCAGTCTGTTTGGCCATCCTTTTTGCATCACTGACCACCTCCTCAAATTGCCCACGATTTGCCTTCATAAAATAATTACTATAGAATTTCGAGGCAAATCCATTAGACAGCGATTCCATTACTTCATCGGTCTCTTTATCCCTGTTAACCTCGCCGGGCTTGCTTGTTCCCATATATTTACTCCCAAGACCTCTGTATCCAAGTGAGATATTCATCCGGATCAATGGTAATTGCAGGGCCGGCGCTATCCATAAGGAGGTTTCAAATGGCGGCATATTCTTTTTCTCAACGTCAATTACAATATCCCTGTCATCGTTTTTGGAAACCTGAAGATCCGGTGCTCCATTATAACTCCGATAATCAATAGCAAACTTTTTACCCAGTTGTCCGTGAAACGAATAACTCAACACAGGAGCGTCATCAAACAAAAGGATTGAATACGGCTTAACGCTAAAATCATTGGTAAGTTCCTGGCTGGATGCAATGAAAAAATCTATAAAATCACCCACCTGCAGATCGGGTATGGCGAGTTTAGCCTGCTTTTCCTTTGACTCGTCTTTGGTAAGAACAATATCATCGGCATTGATTTCTTTTACCTGGCCATTTGGTTTAAACACACGAACGCCAACAAAGGTTGTTTCTCTGGTCCGTGAGTAAAAACCGCTGCTTTTGGCGACCTGGGTAAAGCTCATTTCTGAATAATCATCCACTGCGGATTTATCATTTACCTTGACTATCTCCCGCACCGTCTCCATTATGGATATTTCCTTCCTTCCTCCAAAGCCAAGTCCATAATAGGCAAGTTTGGATTTACTGTCTGCCGTGAGCTCAGTATGGTGAGCGATAACAACCCTGGAGGCATTGGCATATTCGGCTGGAATATCTCTTCTCTTGAATTCAGGCTTATCCCATGCCCAGACCTCTTTTCGAACATCGTCTGACTGTGAACGGTATTTTGCATCTTCCTTCGATTGGGCAAAAGCGGAAATGCCGGACTGAAAGAAAAGAACAAATCCGGATATTCTAATTAAATAAGAACCCGATAAGTTCATTACTATTTAGTTTTGGTTAGTACTATTTGCTGGTTGTAAAAATCTTTCAACTTATTAATATCCCTGTTCCATTGGCCAAACTCTTCTGGATTTATCTCTGTCTGCGTCAGCACAATCTCGATCCGGTAATTGAGTTTGGAACCTTTGACCATGTAGCTTCCTGTAAAACTATAACCCGGATGATTTATTGCGAGAGCTTCGGGAAGATTAGTTACTTTCTCAGCATCTGGAAGATTCAGCTCCGTTTCAAACACCAGGTTACTTTTGAAATAAAGCCAAAAAGGCAGCTTGCGGCTGCTGGTATCAATTTTCAGGTCCTCCAGTTTCCGGCGATTATCTATTTCCAGATAAGACTCTTTTCCAAACTGGCTTAGTGCATTTTTCCAGTTCACATCATATTCCAGGTTCACATCCTTATTATAATCATTGAGATTGTTAACCTTTAAGCTACTGATCTCGAAATTATTATTGCCTTCCGAGAGATAAGAAATTAAAGCGTTCTCCTGCTTATCTTTTTTAATACTGTTTAAGGCGGTGAGAAGCCCCTCCTTATTTTCCCCTTTCCAGTTCTGCACTATATGCCCCTTCAGACTGGTGCCGTCAATTGAGAACACTCTTTTCTCATAGGCGGTATTCTGGTGGTAATCCGCAACGGGCACTTTAGCCAACAGATACTTATCACCATCTTCTATCAGTATTTGCCTGCCCTGAATACGCTCGGCCACCTCACCCAGACCGATGTATTTTTCCGTTGCATCCAGAAATATGGGCTTGCCATTATTCATCCAGGCTGATATCATGTGATTGTCTACCGCAATTGAAGGAGTAGAATAATCATATACCAGGTGTTTAGTGCCTATCCAGCATTTACGGGCATCGGCTCCAACCGCCCGGAGCATTTCTGTTACCAGGTTAGCCATTCCTTTACAATCGCCATATTTTTTTCTCAGCACTTCCTGCGCCTTCTCTGGCCTAAATCCAGCAACACCATCTTCAAAGGCGATATAGCGAATATTATCCTGGACCCACAGAAAAATAGCTTTTACCTTGTCAGTTTCAGTAGTCAGGCCATGTGTTATCTCGGTAGCCTTTTCTTTAATAATGGCCGCATCATTGCCGGTTTGCAATACCAGATTGTGATACCAGTCATATTGATCTTTCAATGTATTGAA
>JAJKIP010000005.1 GCA_021154405.1 Segetibacter sp.
GCCAGCATATTCAATACACGGTTGGCAGGACAAACATCAAATGCAATATATCCTGCATCGGCTGCTGCCGATAAATTGGCAATACCTCCCAGGTTAAGGAAATATTCATACTCGGAAAAAAGAAGCTTTTCACCAATAGGTACAATGGGTGCTCCCTGTCCGCCAAACGCAATATCCAGTGCACGCAGATCAGATACCACCGGTAATTTTGTCTCCGCTGCTATTGCAGCACCATCCCCTATTTGCGCTGTCATTCTCTTTGCAGGCAAATGAAATACCGTATGACCGTGAGAAGCTACGAGGGCCACCTGAAAATCCAGGTTCTTCTGACTAATGAATTTATTGACCTGCTGCCCCAGGTAATGACCGTATTCCGTATGCAGTAACTGGTAATCCAGTGCAGATAAATTGCCGGCATCTTTTAACCGCTTGGTCCATTCCCCAGAATAACCATAACAATCTGCTTCCATGATCTCATAGTTCCATTTCCCACCATGTTCATGGAAGCTGGCCAACACTATATCCAGTCCATCCAGCGAACTCCCGCTCATTAATCCTATTGCCCTGTAAACCATTAAACTATTTTTAGATTAGATTTGCCAAAAGTAAGAAGGTTAGTCAAAACCTAAATACATACAGTATGGTGATCAACTTAAGCGATAAACATAGTCTCATCAGTAACTGGGTAAGTGAGTTGAGAGATATGGAAATTCAGGCAGACCGTATGCGGTTTCGCCGCAACCTGGAAAGGATCGGTGAAGTAGCCGCTTATGAGATCAGCAAGTCGCTTGAGTTTATCGAAAAGGAAGTCAATACTCCTCTCGGTACTGCCAATGGCAAAGTGCTGAAACAGCAACCCGTACTGGCTACCATTCTTAGAGCGGGTCTCCCATTGCATCAGGGATTATTAAATTACTTTGACAGGGCAGATAACGCCTTTATTTCTGCTTATCGCAAGCATAATAAGGATGGCAGTTTCGAGATCAGCCTGGATTATATCTCCTGTCCTGAACTGGAGAACCGGGTGGTGATCATCTCTGATCCAATGCTCGCAACGGGTTCTTCCTTAGTAAAAACCATACATTTTCTAAAAGAAGAGGGCCATCCAAAGGAAATTCATATCGTTACAGCCATCGCCTGTACAGTTGGCATTGAATATGTAAAAAGAGAGGAGCCCTCCGTTACCATCTGGTGCGCTGATATTGACGATGAATTAACGGCCAAGGGATATATAGTCCCTGGGCTTGGAGATGCCGGCGACCTGGCATTTGGCGTAAAGGTCCAGATGTAGTCCCGATCCCTATAGCTATCGGGAAGGGAAAAATCCCGATAATCATTGCAAGGAGATAAATATCGGAAAGCAGCGGTTTCCCATTTTCCGGGGTCATCTATTTGTTGTACTTTAACCGTCCGTATTTGACCAGGCTTTAAATAGAATAAAGGGCAATTTCCCGCAGTGACAAGCGTTTATGTAAGTTGTGCCGGTTCTGGATTTTGCCTGCTCGACTGACCAGTGAAAAAACAAAAGCCGAGATGAAAAAAACTCTGACAACCCTGACTATCTGCTTGGTGCTTGCTGGCATGGCCAAGGCGCAGGACCCTAATTTTTCCCAATTCTTTGCATCCCCCATTACTTTGAACCCGGCCCTCACAGGCAAGTTTGACGGCGTATATCGTTTCGCTGCCAACTACCGTAACCAGTGGCCCACAATCAGTAATGCCTATACTACCGCTACCGCTTCATTTGATATGGGAATAATGAAAAATCGCATCCCGGATTATGATCAGTTTGGTATAGGTTTTATGGGTTTTACAGACCGTGCGGGGGATGGAGTTTTGACCAATAATTTCTTCGGTGTTTCCCTTGCCTATCACAAAGCGCTTGATGAAAATGGCTATAATCAGATCGGTGCCGGCTTCCAGGGAGTTTATTCCAACAAAAGATTGAATACTGATCACCTCACTTTACTGGATATGCTCACGCCATTTGGTTTCACCAATCAGACACAGGAGGTCTTTGCCAACAAACAGATCAATATCAGCTACTTTGATCTGAATGCCGGATTCATCTATAATGGTTCATCCAATGGGTACAACAATTATTATATTGGCGCTTCCATGTATCATATTAACCGGCCTAAAGAAAGTTTTACCGGTGCAGATTATATATTGAATCCGCGTGTAACCATCCAGGCTGGTGGCAAGATCCCGGTTGGTACATATAACTATTTACATATTGCAGCTAACCATAGCATGCAGGCAAAGGCTCACAACTCCATGCTGGGTGGTGCATTCTCGCTGAATGTAAATAATGATGAAGAAAATCCTACCAATGTGTACCTGGGCTTGTGGTACCGGTTAAATGATGCTGCTATTCCCTATCTGGGATTAGAATTTGGAGAATGGCAATTCGGTGCATCGTATGATGTAAATACTTCTTCCCTTAAGGCTGCTTCCCAATCAAGAGGTGGCGTGGAAATATCACTTATCTATATCAAGAAACCGGTTGATCCAAATGCAAAGAAGCTGAACTGTCCCAAGTTCTAATCCCGATCCCGATAGTCATCGGGATTAATCTCACCCCGATAATTATCGAGGCATTAATAATGGCAACAGGAACCAGCTGAATAGCGTGATAAGTATCACAGCAACAATATTCATTACAAATCCCGCCTTCGCCATTTGTGGCAATTTGATATAACCACTGGCAAATACAATAGCATTGGGAGGAGTTCCCATCGGAAGCATGCCTGCACAGCTTGCAGCCAGTGTCATCGGTATGCCTAATAATAATGGGTTCATATGAAGGGCATCTGCCAGAGAGGAAACTACCGGTGCAAAAACGATCACCTGTGCCACATTGCTCATGATCTCACTGATAAACAGCGATACCAGCGTAACGATTAATACCAGCAAAAATCCATTGCCGGCAAACTGGGCCAGCCAATGTCCCAGCTGTTCTATTAATCCTGCTTTTTCCAGTGAATTGGCTAATGAGATACCGCCACCGAATAACAACAGAATACCCCAGGCCATTTTACTGGTATCCTTCCATTGAAGGATAGCAGATACATTGGAACCTTCTTCTTCTGCATCAGGTCCAATATCCGGCGCAGCTTTCTTACCAGAAGGACAAATGAACAAGGCAACCGCACACATGATGGCAATAATGGTATCATCCAGCTTTACTGCTGATTGTATCCGGTTGATAAGGTCCCGAAATATCCAGAGGAAGGCAGTACCTGCAAATATGATCAACACTCTTGATTCTGCTGTTGATAAAGGACCCAGTTTTCTCATTTCAGTTCTTATCATCTTACGCGTGGCAACATCAGACTTGATGCGATTGGGGAATAACCATTTTACCATTACCCAGTAAAGACTGAACAATAACAATATCGAAAGGGGCATACACATGGCCATCCAGTTCATAAAGCCAGGGGTGTAGTGATATTTCTTATCGATATAATTTACATAGGCCACATTGGGAGGTGTGCCGATAATTGTTGCAATACCACCAATATTGGATGCATAAGCAATAGCCAGCATAATAGCGAGAGAGAAATGAGCCATATTGCCTTCACCCTTGTGATTCTCCTTCATTACATGGATCACAGACAGTGCGATCGGGAACATCATCATGGTGGTAGCAGTATTGCTAAGCCACATGCTTAACAGACCCGTTGCCAGGATAAAACCAAGCACTATTCTGTCGCCACTGGTTCCTGTGGTTCTGACAATACTCAATGCAATCCTTCTATGCAGGTTCCATTTTTCTATAGCCAGTCCCAGCATAAAGCCACCCATGAACAGGAATATTACCGGGTTGGCATAAGGAGCCGCCGTATTCTCCAGTGAATTGATCTTTAATAATGGAAAAAGAATTAATGGCAATAAAGCCACTACAGGCATTGGCAGCGCTTCGGAGATCCACCAGGTGATCATCAATCCTCCAACAGCCAGTACTTTCAAAGCCAGAGGGCCAACAGAAAAAGGATTGATCAGGTAAATGAGCAGTGCTACAATCGGTCCGGCAAGTAAGGCAAGCAACTTAAGTTGCCCGGGCGTTAGTTTGGTCAATCAGATTGTTTTTTTGAAGATAAGGAATTTAGAGTAGCAGGTTTACCTGGGTTTCCCACTTATGTAAGGATTGCCCTTCACATAAAATCTGTAAGGCAATAAGGCATCTTTTCCTGCATAGTCAACTCCAATGCGGGGTGAGCGGTAAACTTCACCGTCTGCATACTCAAAGCCATCATCCGCTATATACAATTCTTTGCTGCGCAATGACAGTCCAGTATGATGTGTAAATATTCCCAGCGCCTTACATACATTGCCTGGACCACGGGTGAGCGTATTATCAGCAATTGACTTATTGGTGCGGCGCATCATTTCCTTTATTCCTTCAACGGGTTCCAGCGCCCTGATCAATATGGCCTGCGGAATATCCTTTGCATTGGTCACCACATTCAGCATATGATGGATACCATAGCAAAGGTATACATAGGCCACACCACCTGCGGCATACATAACTTCCGTACGGCTGGTACGCCTTCCCCCAAATGCATGAGATGCCTTATCCTTCGGTCCGGCATATGCTTCACATTCCACAATCCTGCCTGATGTGAATTTGCCATTCCAGCGGGTAACCACAATCTTGCCCATCAGTTCCCTGGATATCTTTAACACATCATCCCGTTGGTAAAATTCATTTGCCAGTTTTTGCATATTCGACTTCTGCTGCTGAACGAGTAACATTTAAAAGGTAAACGCTATATTTACCGGTAAAATACCTGTCAAAATTAAGTTTTGCTTAAGGAAATAGTAATAACGATCCAATCCTGGGGACAAGCCCATAAATTCATCGTTGAACACAAGCTCTGGAAATGGGTGGTGATCCCGGGCCTTATATACGCCGCTCTCTTTGTTGCTGCCATGTATTTCTTTGGCAGATCAGCCACAGCCGTTATTGAATACGTAACCTATATTCTTCATGTGAGCGATACGATCCAGAAGTTCCAGAACAGTCTGCTGGGCTTTCTGTTCACGTTTGCAGGTATCATACTCTGGCTCACCCTGCTCCTGTTCTACTTCTCATTCTTTAAATATATCTGCCTGATCATCGGGGCTCCTCTTTTTGCCATTCTCAGCAGAAAGACGGAGGCCATCATCGAAAAGGATGAAAATATCCGCAGCTGGTCTGGTATCCGGAAAGAAATGGCAAGGGCCGTTCGCATGGCGCTGAGAAATTGTGGCTGGCAAACGGTTTATTTAATTGCACTGCTTATATTATCGGTAATACCGGTAGTGGGCTGGGTGATCCCACTGGTGGTGCTGCTCATGGAATGCTATTATTATGGATTCTCCATGCTCGACTATGGCCTGGCACGCAACAATTATTCAGGTTCTCAAAGCATTCATTTTATCGGTAATCACAAAGGACTGGCCATTGGCAATGGTATACTGTTTTACCTGATGCATATTATTATATTCCTGGCTCCAGCCTATGCCATCATTGCCGGCACGCTTACTGTTAACCAGGTAAAAAAGCCATAGTATGTCCAACGCTGTTGTTTACCTGATCCCCTCTTTACTGGATGAAAAAGGGAGTGCTGCACTTCCCGCCTATTTACTGGATGCAGTAAAAGACTGCCAGGTATTCTTTACCGAAAATGAACGTTCCGCCCGGCGTTTCCTGAAAGGATTATGGAAAGAAATGGTCATTGATCAATATGAATGGTTTACCATACATAAGGCTGAACAGGAAGTACAAACTGCATTCAGACAAAAACTGAAGGAAGGGAAACATGTGGGAATAATCAGTGAGGCAGGCTGTCCGGGTATTGCTGATCCCGGTCAGTTACTGGTAGGCGTAGCCCAGGAAATGAATGTTACGGTAAAACCATTGGTGGGCCCAAGTTCCATACTGCTGGCATTGATGGCAAGCGGCATGAATGGTCAGCATTTCCAGTTTATGGGATATTTACCCATCGATAATCAGGAAAGAGTTAAAGCCATAAGAGAACTGGAAGCTGAATCCCAAAAAAGAAATTGCACCCAGGTATTTATAGAAACACCCTATCGCAATAACCAGCTGATGGAAACCCTGGTGAAAACCTGTAAGCAATCAACCAGGATATGTGTTGCTGCCGATCTTACCGGAGAGAATGAGTGGATAAAAACAAAGACCATTGCCGAGTGGAAAAACTAGGTTCCCCAATTACATAAAAGACCAGTCATATTTGTACTGTGCAGCCAGTAATACGGATAGGTATCGGGATCAAACGATTGTTTGCTTCATGCATGGTTCGTGTCTATTATACCAAATTGCTCATAACAGTTTCTTAACTGCATATGCCCTATTTGGTCCGGATTTTGAATCCCATTATCGAACCATTTAATAACAAAAAATTGTTCAGATAAATAAATTATTATTATACATTTGTGGTCTAATTTACATGAGTTTGTAAACGTGAATAATTTTCTGACACATACGAAACAATTTGCCTTCCATGCACCTCTAACCAGCGGCGTCTATGCTGTAGGATATGATGTGTTTACTTTTGCCCGCCCACGACGTCAACCTGAATGCTGACAGGACGAACCCTTCACCATGGTCCCTGTCAGTGAACTTCCTTTCAAAAATTTATTCAGGCTGGTGACCCGCAATTATAATCTTTCTTGAAACGTGGACAATCAACAAATTATCGTAAGGGTAGCTACCCCGGATGATAAAAAATATTCAACGATTATTACCGATGAAATGGCCGCTTCGGCAGCCGCCCGAGGTACTGGTATCGCCAAACGCAGCCCTGAATATATTGAACAGAAGATGGATGAAGGCAAGGCTGTAATTGCTGTTATGCCCGATGGCAAATGGGTGGGTTTCTGCTATATTGAAACCTGGAGCCATGGTGAATATGTAGCCAATAGCGGTCTTATTGTTGCTCCTGAATTCAGGAAAAGCGGCATCGCCAAATCCATTAAGAAGAGAATTTTTAACCTCTCAAGGGAAAAATATCCCGATTCCAAGATCTTTGGTCTCACCACCGGCCTCGCCGTAATGAAGATCAATTCAGACCTTGGCTATGAGCCTGTCACTTATTCAGAGCTTACACAGGATGAGGCCTTCTGGGCCGGCTGCAAAAGCTGTGTAAACTATGAGATACTAATGAGCAAGGAGAGAAAGAACTGTATGTGCACTGCCATGCTCTATGACCCTAAAGACCATTACAAGCCAGAAGAAACCAAACAATACTTCGAGGAGAATGTATCTGGTTTTGAACGATTGCTCCGCTTCAAAAGTTGGAAACTGCTCCGCCCCTTCCTGCGAAAAGAAAAAGACAAGGATGGAAACACTGGCGACGGCAAGCTGAAAACATTCATTCATCATTTATTACACTTTTAATAATAATGGGACCCGGGATCTTTCGGTCACCTGCTTCTATATTAAAATAAATAACCAGACATGGCACGCAAAGTCGTTTTAGGATTCAGCGGCGGATTGGATACATCATACTGTGTAAAATACCTCACCGAAGAAAAAGGTTACGAGGTACATAGCATTATTGTCAATACCGGAGGTTTCACAGCTGAAGAACTGAAAGACATCGAAGCACATGCTTACAAGCTCGGAGTTAAATCCCACAAATCCGTAAATGCCGTTAAAAGTTATTACGATAGCATCATCCGTTTCCTCATCTATGGGAACGTATTAAAGAATAATACCTATCCGCTCAGCGTATCAGCCGAACGTTTGAGCCAGGCTCTGCATATTGCTGATCATGTTAAAGAGGTGAATGCCGATGCTGTTGCCCATGGAAGCACCGGCGCTGGTAATGATCAGGTCCGTTTTGATATGATCTTTCACATCATGATCCCCGGGGTGGAGATCATCACTCCCATTCGCGATCTCAAGCTCTCCCGTGAGCAGGAAATTGAATACCTGAAAGGGAAAGGCGTGGAAATGAATTTTGCAAAATCTGCCTATTCCATCAATAAAGGATTATGGGGAACCAGTGTGGGTGGAAAAGAAACCCTGAATTCCAAAGGCATTCTGCCAGAAGAAGCCTGGCCTACCCAGGTTACCAAAACAGGCAGCGAAGAAGTAAGGTTACGCTTTGAAAAAGGAGAACTGAGAGAAGTAAATGATACCGCTTTCAAACATCCTTCAGATGCCATACAGTATTTACAAAGCATTGCAGGACCTTATGGTGTTGGAAGAGATATTCATGTTGGAGATACCATTATAGGTATTAAAGGACGTGTTGGTTTTGAAGCAGCAGCTCCCATGGTGATCCTCAAGGCTCACCATGCACTGGAAAAACATGTACTCACCAAATGGCAGCTTGGCTGGAAAGACCAGCTTGCACAATTTTATGGCAACTGGTTACATGAAGGACAGATACTGGATCCTGTGATGCGTGATATTGAAGCTTTCCTGGAAACCAGCCAGCGTAATGTTACTGGCGATGTTTTTGTGCAATTACAACCTTATCGTTTCCAGATCATCGGTATTGAAAGCAAATATGACCTGATGAACAGCAAGTTTGGAAAATACGGTGAAATGAATACCGGCTTTACCGGTCAGGATGTGCGGGGCTTTAGCCGGATCTTCGGCAATCAGACCATGATGTATCACCTGGTCAAAACAGATAATGAAAGTCAGAAATGAGTAAAAAGATCAATACAGGAATAATCGGCGGAGCAGGCTATACGGGTGGCGAACTCATTCGCTTATTGATTCATCACCCGGATATCAATGTTCCTTTTATTCATAGTCGCAGTAATGGCGGCAAACCGGTTAGTTCAATTCACCAGGATTTAATAGGTGACACTGATCTTGTTTTCACTGATGATACTTCTCCACTGGAAAAAGGAGAACTGGATGCACTCTTTCTTTGCCTTGGTCATGGTGAATCTAAAAAATTTCTGGCGGAGCACAAGATTGCTGACAACACCCGCATTATTGATCTGGCAAATGATTTTCGCCTGGCTAAAGATGCCAAAGTTGGGAACAGGGATTTTGTATATGGACTCCCGGAACTGAATAAGGAGGAAATAAAAAAAGCAAAGAATATCGCCAACCCCGGTTGTTTTGCTACCACTATTCAGCTTGGCCTCCTTCCGTTAGCAAAAGAAGGATTACTGAAAGATGTTTATACCACAGGTATAACAGGCTCAACGGGTGCAGGACAGTCGCTTTCTGCTACCTCCCATTTCAGCTGGCGTTCCAATAATATTCAGGCATATAAAACGCTCTCCCATCAGCACATGGCTGAGATCCATCAGTCATTGCATCAGCTGCAGGGTAATTTTCCCGCTGCTCCTGGTGAGGAGGAACCCGGTATCCACTTTGTACCCTGGCGTGGTGATTTTACAACAGGTATTTTCATCAGCTCCACTATCAGTTGTCCATTAACAATAGAAGAGCTCACTGTGATTTACGCCGATTTTTATAAGGACCAGCCGTTTACCCATTTGAGCAAACAGCCCATATTTCTAAAGCAAATTGTCAATACCAATAAATGTGTGATACAGCTGGAAAAAGTGGGCAATAAGCTGGTAGTTCATTCAGCGGCTGATAATTTATTGAAGGGAGCGTCAGGACAGGCAGTACAGAATCTGAATCTGCTGTTCGGACTTCCGGAAACAAAAGGATTAAATTTAAAACCAGTCGGCTTTTAATATTAGTAGCAAACCAATACCATAATTTATAACAAAACAGCCATGAATCTATTTGATGTATACCCGCTCAACGACGTCACCATCGTAAAAGCAAAGGGTTCTTATGTGTGGGATGATAAAGGTGAGCAATATCTTGACTTGTATGGTGGTCATGCCGTGATCAGCATTGGTCATACGCATCCATACTGGGTGAAACAAATAGAAGAACAACTGGAAAAAATTGCATTCTATTCCAATTCAGTTCGCATACCACTGCAGCAGCAGCTGGCCGACAAGCTGGGAAAGATATCCGGTAAAAATGATTACCAGCTCTTCCTGTGCAACTCAGGAGCAGAAGCCAATGAAAATGCCCTGAAAATGGCTTCCTTTCATAATGGAAGGAAAAAGATCATTGCTTTCAGCAAATCATTTCATGGCCGCACTTCCCTGTCAGTAGCCGTTACAGATAATAAGAATTATATAGCCCCGGTTAATGAGACCGATAATGTGATCTTCCTTCCTTTTAATGATGAAGAAGCACTGGAAAGCTGCTTTGCCAAACAGGGCAAGGAAATATCTTCAGTTATTATTGAAGGCATACAGGGTGTAGGTGGCATTAATGTGGCACAAGAAAGTTTCCTGAAAAAGATCCGGAGTCTTTGTGATAAGCACGGGGCTGTTTATATAGCTGATAGCGTTCAGTGTGGCTTTGGCAGAAGTGGTAAATTCTTCAGTCATGATTTTGCCGGAGTGAATGCAGATATCTATACAATGGCCAAAGGCATGGGAAATGGTTTCCCGGTTGCAGGATTGATCATTGCGCCGCATATTAAACCAAAACATTTCCAGCTGGGCACTACATTCGGTGGAAATCAGCTTGCCTGTGCTGCTGCGCTTGCCGTATGCCAGGTAATAGAAGATGAAAAGCTGATGGGTAATGCAGTAATGGTAGGCAAATACCTGAGAGATGAATTGGCATCCATTCCCCAGTTAAGGAATGTAAGAGGTCGCGGTTTGATGATCGGGTTTGATGTTCCGGAAGACCTGAAAGATCTAAAGAAGAACCTGCTGTGGAATCAAAAGACCTTTACCGGTGAATCCAAACCGAATATTATCCGTTTGCTGCCTTCCCTGGCCTTGAAGAGAAGAGATGCTGAAGCATTTATTGAGTCATTAAAAGAAGAGATTGCAGTATTGACAGGTGAAGAAGTGAGTAATTAGGGTTTACGCCATGGTTTGAGCTTACGCCATGGTTTACCCGCCTTCATTCAGGCGCCTCACGAACCATACTAAAAGATTATCAGGATGACTTTTGCATTTATACTTTTTACTTTTCAATAATGAACCATTTTATTTCCGTTCACGATGTTACTGATATTGATGCACTGGTGCAAAAAGCGCTGGCCTGCAAAGCTGATCCCTTTAAAGAGAGAAAGCTGGGCACGGATAAACGCATCGGTTGTTTGTTCCTGAACCCAAGCATGCGCACCCGTCTTAGCACACAGGTGGCTGCATCAAACCTGGGTATGGAAGCCATCGTGTTCAACGTGGGACAGGAAGGATGGGCGCTTGAATTTGAAGAAGAAGCCATCATGAGTGGAAGCACCGTGGAGCATGTAAAAGATGCGGCCCCCATATTTGGAAAGTATTTTGATATACTGGCTATCCGCACCTTTCCTTCATTAAAGAATAGAGAAGAAGATTACAGCGAACTATACATTAAGCAATTCATGAAGTATGCAGGCATCCCGGTGGTAAGCCTGGAAAGCGCTACCCTTCATCCCTTGCAAAGTTTTACCGATGTGATTACGATCACGGAAAACTTTAAGGAGAAAAGAAAACCAAAGATCGTATTGACCTGGGCCCCTCACGTTAAACCATTACCACAATGTGTGGCCAATAGTTTTAGTCAGTGGATCAATGCCTGGGGTGCAGCAGATTTTGTGATCACTCATCCGGAAGATTATGAGTTGAGTACGGAATTTACAAAAGGGGCTACCATTATTCAGGACCAGGATGAAGCCTTGAAAGGAGCGGACTTTGTATATGTAAAGAACTGGAGTACCTATACTGATTATGGAAGGATCTATTGTAATGATCCGGAGTGGATGCTCACCAATGAGAAATTGCAACTGACCAACCAGGCCAAAGTAATGCACTGCCTTCCTGTGAGAAGAAATGTGGAATTGAGCGATGAAATACTGGATGGTCCAAATAGTCTGGTCACACAACAGGCGGGTAACCGGGTATGGGCTGCACAGGCTGTCCTTTCGGAGATACTGAAGAAATAAGGCAAGGTTCACGCGCGTTCATTCACGCGCCTCACGAACCATAGCGTATGAATAAGAATGGATTCACTCTATATAATAAAAATCGGCGGGAATATCATTGATGATGCTTCAAAGCTTGCATCCTTCCTGCAGACGTTTGCGCAACTGAAAGGAAAGAAGATACTGATCCATGGTGGAGGAAAGCTGGCAACCAAACTGGCGGAGGATATGAAGGTTCCGCAGCAGATGGTTGATGGAAGACGAATCACCGATGCAGAGACCCTCAAGATCGTTACCATGGTCTATGCCGGGTATATCAATAAGAATATCGTGGCGCAATTGCAGGCCAGTAATTGTGCTGCTGTAGGAATAACAGGTGCAGATGGAAACGCTATCCTGGCCCACAAACGGGTAAACGCGAAAATTGATTACGGCTTTGCAGGTGATATCGATGCTATTGAAACCGGATTTTTAAGCTCATTACTGGAACAGGGACAAACTATAGTTGTAGCTCCCATTACGCATGATAAGAAGGGCCAATTGCTGAATACCAATGCTGATACCATTGCCCAGGAACTGGCAAAGGCATTGAGCAGTTCCTA
>JAJKIP010000006.1 GCA_021154405.1 Segetibacter sp.
ATGGTCCGCCTTTTTTTATATCCTCAAAGTAAATTTTAGCAGCAATTTTTCCCAGGTCTTTACTTTTTTGGTCCACTGACGAAAGGGAAGGTTTGATCAGGTTGCTAAATGCTTCATTGGCAAAACCAAATATCCCAAGCTCTTCAGGTACCTTGATTCCTTTTGACTGGGCAACTTCCAAAACCATAAGGGACTGGTGATCTGATACCGTGAGGAATGCATCAGGGGGCTCTTTAAAGGATAATAATTCTATGATCGTGTCTTTTGATTTTTGTCTCGGTAATACATCCTCCACAATAAAATTATAAGGAATAATATTTCCCGATTCCTTCAGAGCAGTAAGAAATCCTTCCTTTCTATCCCGGAATATGCCAATATGGTTTGGTCCTCCAAGGAAGGCTACTTTTTTATATCCATGCTCAAACAGCTTTTTAGCGGCAGCATAGGAGGCTTCCTTATTATCATTATACACTTTAATGCTGTTGACCTGGTCCATGCATCTGTCAAACTGGATCAGATGAATAGAATGGTTTTGTATATTCTGGAGATGAGGGAAAGACTGGGTTTCTGCTGAAACCGAGATCAGAATGCAATCCACATTCTGATGGATTAAAGTTTCAATCGCCTTGACTTCATGCTCATAGGATTCATGTGATTGACAAATGATCAAGCTGTGATTATTTTCAAAACACACTTCTTCAATTCCTGCAATGGCTTCTGAGAAAAAACTTTGATTGATATGGGGAACAATGACTCCGATTGTTTTTGAAGATCCCTGCCGCAGGTTAGCCGCATGGGAGTTAGGCTTATAATTTAATTCAAGTGCTTTCTTTTTAACTGCCTCCCTGGTCTTTGCACTTATGGAGGGGTGATCATTGAGTGCTTTGGAAATATAGGAAGCTGAAATTCCCATTTCTTTTGCCAGATCATAGATTGTCACCCTTTTTTTATTCTTCATCTTATAGTGAATTGGGTAATAAACCATTCAGAAAATGGCAATAACAGCGTATTAGTTTCATTCCTGCAAAATACGCCCTTTTTAAAACCTTGGAATTACCTGTTTAATAATCGATTGAATTTATGTGAAATATTTCTACTATTATATGGCGATTTTAATAAAATGTAATCGGTTACCTATTTTATATATAATTGATAAATAGACGATTATAAATTTGTAGGGGAGGATAATTATGCCCCTTTTCAATCGATTGAATAAAAACAATAAATTTATTGCCGTTTGTATTTGATTGAACTCAATACCAAACATTCCAAACTGTTTATCTACTTACTAAAAAAACGAATCATGGACCAAAGCTTGCCAATGAGAAGGGGTATCCCATTGCTGGGGAATTCCCTTGAACGCAAACTCATTAAGCCCTGTTTGCTGTTCTTTCTTCTTTTTTGCTTTTTCTCTTTAACCGCTGGTGCCCAACAAAGAATTACCGGAAAGGTTTTATCCGGTGATACTGCTGTTACAGGTGCAACTATTCAGGTAAAAGGGAAAAGTACTTATTCTGTTACCGATGCTAACGGCAATTTTTCCGTAGATGCCTCACCCAATGCAACATTGATTATCTCTTCTGTTGGTTATATTACCAAAGAAGTCAACGTGGGCAATAATGCCACGCTTTCTGTTCAACTGCAATCCGAGGCCCAGATATTGGGCGATGTGGTTGTTGTGGGTTATGGTACTCAGAAAAAATCAACCCTCACCGGATCAGTGTCAACAGTATCCGGAGCGGAGATTACCAAAAGCCCTTCACCTAACATCACGAGTTCCTTACAGGGCCGTCTTCCCGGTTTGATCGCCAATCAGAGAAATGGGGTTCCCGGTAGGGATGACCCGAATATCCTGATCCGTGGTACCGGTTCAGTTCCACCTCCTGGTGCCAGCTTTAATGATCTATTGAACCTTAATGCTCCTTTGGTGATAATTGACGGAGTACCCAGGGACAATATGGGCAGGTTAAACCCGGAGGATATCGAAAGTATTTCCGTTTTGAAAGACGGTTCCGCAGCAATTTATGGAGCCCGTGCAGCTAATGGTGTTATTCTCATTACCACCAAAAGAGGCGTAAAAGGAAAGGCGGATTTTAGCCTGTCTTATAACTACGCCATCAATAATCCTACAAAAGTTCCTGACATGCTGGATGCGGCAACCTTTGCAGAGGTTTATAATGAAGGTGTATTTTACCGTGCAGGTCGCAATCCCGCTAATTATACTCCACAATATACCAATGACCAAATCCAGAAGTTCAGGGATGGTTCTGATCCAATCCTGAACCCCAATACTGATTGGGCCGATATAATGTTACATGAATCTCATCTTAAGAACCTGAACCTTCAGGTAAACGGTGGTAGTGATAAAGTTCGATACCTGGTTTCTTTCGGTTCATTGCAACAGGATGGCAACTTCACCAATAACACAATGCTGTACAAGCAATATAATTTCCGTACAAAAGTTGAGATTGAGTTATTGAAGAATTTTACAGTAGGCGCTAATATCAGCGGCATCATTAAGAATGGTCGCTATCCTGCAGCACCTGCAGGTGGCAACCCCGGTTCTCTTGATTTTCCTGGAATATTAGGAGCCAATCCCACTATCGTTGCCATATATCCGAATGGATTAATAGGCCCTGGAAGGCTTAATCAGAATGCCTTGCTGCAGGACCAGCGAGGATATATCAAATTAAATGACAATCCCCTGTATTCAACATTTACAGGAACCTATGTGGTACCGTTCATAAAAGGCCTTAAGGTGGATGGATCCTTCAATTATGACATGAGGAATCAGTTCAGAAAAGATTGGGAAATTCCTTTTTATTATTACGAGTATAATACTATCACAAAGAACTATGATAAAAAGAAAAATTCATCACTCGCCAATCCGCAACTGACAGACAGATATGACAGGTGGAGCACCGTCCTTTCCAACGTCAGGCTGAGTTATGACAGAACATTCCAGAGTGTTCACCATGTTGCAGCAATGGTAGGCTGGGAGCAACAGCAAAATAAATTTAGCTATGTTAGCGCAACCCGTAGAAATTTTCTCAGCCCTGCTATTGATCAGATTGATCAGGGAAGCTCTGCTGCGGCAGACCAGGGCACAGGAGGTTCGGCTTCAAAAACTGCCTATAATAATTACCTGGGCCGTGTGAATTATGATTTTAAATCAAAATACCTGCTGGAATTCCTGTTCCGTTATGACGGTTCCCAGATATTCCCGGAAAACAAGCGCTATGGTTTCTTCCCGGCTGTTTCCGCAGGATGGAGACTTTCAGAAGAAGACTGGTTCCAGACTGCATTGCCTGTTGTTGATCAATTAAAGATCAGAGCATCTTATGGTGAGTTGGGTAATGACCGCGTAGGGTCTTATAACTACCTGCAATCTTTCTTTATTGGGAATAACTACGTTTTTGGAACAAGTGATGCTCCAGGCATATATGCCAGTTTATTGTCAAATCCCAATATCACCTGGGAACGCGCCAAGAAAACAGATCTCGGCCTGGAAGCACAGCTTTGGAAAGGAAAACTGGGAATTGATTTTACCTACTGGACACAAAAAAGAGATAATATCCTTTACAGACGTAATCTGTCTGTTCCCGCAACATTTGGTTTCCCGACACTTCCATTTGAGAACCTTGGAAAGGTTAACAGCCATGGTTTTGAACTGGTGCTGACCAATCGTGGTAATATTGGAGGTCAGGTTTCTTACAATGTAAGTGGTAACGTTGCGTATAATATAAGCAAGGCTGTTTTTCTTGATGAAGTACCTCCTTCAAGGGCCTATCAAAAACTTACCGGAGCTCCGGTATTTACAGGACTTTATTACAAGGCCGATGGAATATTCCATGATGCCGGTGAACTGGCTAAATATCCGCATGATGCCAATACACAAATTGGTGATCTCAGGATAGTTGATATGGACCATAATGACACAATTGATGCAAGGGATCAGTATCGTGCACCTTTCACCACTATTCCCAAATACGTATTTGGCCTGAATACTAATTTCCAGTACAAAAATTTTGATTTGAATATCTTCTTCCAAGGTCAGGCCGGTGTAAAAAATTATGACGACAGAGCAGCTGCACTGGGTGAAACGGATTTCACCAATGCATCCGTTTGGAGAGCAACTGACCGCTGGTCACCCACTAATACAGGTGGCAGCAAGCCAAGGGCAGCCGCATATCAACCTGGCAATACAGATTTCTTCCTGTTTGATGCCAGCTTTGTAAGATTAAAGACGGTTGAATTAGGATATAATATTCCTGGTTCCCTGCTGGCAAAAACGAAAGCAATAAAAGCCCTGCGTGTTTACGTAAGTGCGTTTAATCTTGCAACATGGTCAAAGGAAATCAAATTTGCAGATCCTGAGTTTAACGGAAGCTTTTTCAATTATCCGCCTTCCCGTATTATAAATTTTGGTGGAACAATCAAATTTTAAATGATTATTGTATGAAAAAAATAATTGGATCATTAATAATACTTTCCATTCTTCTTGCAGCATGCAGGAAAAATGTGCTGGACATTGCTCCACAGGACCGGATTGCCGAGAGCGCAGTCTGGGTAGATGAATCTTTGATCAGGGCATATCAAAATGAATTATATAATGCCATCCCTCACGGATTCTACATCCATATGTATTCAAAGTATACGGATGAGGCATATAACAGTGCACCCTGCTGCGGCGCTGATATATTTAAGCTTAACACTTATAACCCGAATAATATAGGTGGTGCCGGAGGTGGTGATTTCTGGGGAGGTTATATGTATTACTGGAACCAGGGCTATACCTATATCAGGAAGATCAATGTTTTCCTGGACAAAATGGGCGCTGCTGATGCCTTACAGTTCGCAGACAAAAAACGCCTTGTTGCGGAAGCAAAATTCCTCAGGGCCTTTATCTATTTTAATCTTATCGAAAGATTCGGCGGAGTGCCCATTGTTACAAAGGCATATGAACTGAAAGATGCCGCCTCCGTAAAATTCAAAAGAAATACTTTTGATGAATGTGTTGCAGCTATCCAGAAGGATCTTACAGAGGCCCTGGCTGATCTGCCAGGTAAAATAGCTTCAACTGATGCAGCCTATGGCAGGGCTACAAAGGATGCCTGTTATGCATTGGCTTCACGGCTGTACCTGTATGCAGCATCCCCATTATGGAATCCTACACATGATAATGCAAAATGGCAGAAGGCTGCTGATGCTGCCGCTGCGTTCACAGATAGTTCTGACAGAGGATATACGCTTTATCCCAACTACGGCGCATTATTCAATCAGAACAGCGGCGCTTCGCAAAATGAATATATCCTGACCAGGAATTTCACATCTTCCAATTTTCAACAGGCTCCTGCACATAACCTGGGAAGACGTTATGGTGCCTATGGCGGCTGGTGGGCGAGCAATGGTCCAACTCAAAATATCGTTGACGATTATGATATGACCAATGGAGAACCAGCGTTTACCTGGACAGGCACTACAAAAACTGTGAATGCCGCTTCCAATTATGATCCTCAACATCCTTATAAAAACCGGGATCCACGCTTTGAAGCAAGTATCATTCATGATTCATCCGTTTTCCATGGAGATCTGATGGAAATGTGGATCTCTGCGAATACCAGCCAGTTTGGTTACGATTCATGGAAGCAAAGTAGTGATAACCCCCGTTCTGGCTATTGGTTAAGGAAATTTATGCCAGAAGTCCAAACCATTAGCTTTGCTGAACATTATACTATTCCATGGCCGTTTTTCCGCCTGGGTGAGATCTACCTGAATTATGCCGAAGCAAAATTTGAATTGGGTGATTTTGCAACATGCAGGACATATATTAATAAAATAAGAGCAAGGGCAGGAATGCCTGCTATCCCAGCTACCTTAACTGGTGAACCACTGCGTCAAAGGCTTTATAATGAGCGAAGAATTGAATTGGCATTTGAATCTCACCGGTTCTTCGACATCCGCAGATGGAAAATTGCAAATGTCATAGAGAACAGGCCAATATACGGTATGGATATTAGCAAGAACCTTGCAACCGGCGCAACTACTTACTCTCCGGTTCTGTTGTTGCAGAAAAACCCATATCAGGATAAAATGAATTTACTACCGGTCGACAATGCTGAAGTGCTTCGGAATGACCCGTCACTCCAGACACCAGGTTGGTAAATACCCGGATACAATATATCGTAAACAGGGGAATACATATTGCCGGGTGTAAAAACCCGGCAATCTTTTTAAAAGAGTGAAAAGAATACCAGCTGGCAGCTTTAAATAAATACATGCGGCTTATTGCCTTTAGTGGCAAAATTGATCTCCTTGCTGGCAACGGCAAAAGGACAGGACTATATTTATTTGCAACCTGTTCTGCAGTGTTTCTTTTATTACTGATCTCATCCTGCGCCAATCAGGATACTAATGAGGCTGAAAGGAAAACTACAACTGCTGATTCCCTGAAATTGTTTCAACTGCTGGATTCTTCACAAACCGGAATTTCATTTGCAAATAATATTATTGAAGATCAATCCATGAACCCTATTGTTTATGAATACACTTATAATGGCGGAGGCGTGGCCATCGGTGATGTAAACAATGACGGGTTGGATGATGTATTTTTTACAGCTAATCAGCAGCCAGACCGGCTCTATTTAAATAAAGGTGGATTGAAATTCGAAGATATTACCGTTGCGAGTGGTACAGGAGGCAAACCTGGTTGCTGGAAAACGGGGGTAACAATGGCTGACGTTAACGGGGATGGGTTATTGGATATCTATGTTTGTTATTCTGGGGATTTGCCGGGTAATAAACGGATCAATGAATTGTTGATCAACCAGGGAGTCAATAATAATGGAATTCCAAATTTTCAGGACCAGGCGGTACAATGGAAGCTGGCAGACTCATCCTATTCCACTCAGGCGTCCTTCTTTGATTATGATAAAGATGGAGACCTGGATATGGTACTTATTAATCATGCACCACATGTGTTTGAAAACCTGGATGAAGCCAATCTCCGTTTTTTAAGAAATCAGAAAGATCTGCAAACCGGCATCAGATTGCTCCGGAATAATGGAAGCAGTTTTGAAGATGTTACCGGAAAATCCGGAATCATTAATACCAGTCTGAGTTTCGGATTAGGCGTTTCCGTTTCGGATATAAATAATGACAACTGGCCGGATATATACATATCCAATGATTATATGGCCGCTGATTACCTGTATATCAATAACAGGAACGGTACTTTCACAGACAGGATTGGAGAGACCCTGAATTATACTTCAGAATTTTCAATGGGGAATGATATTGCCGATTTTAATAATGATGGCTGGAATGATATTTATACACTGGACATGGTTCCAGAGGATAACCATCGGCAAAAGCTGCTTTCCTCAATAGACAACTATGAATTTTTTGAATTGAGAAATAAAGTGGGATTGCATCCTCAGTTCATGCGTAATATGCTGCATCTGAATAACGGTAATAACAGTTTCAGTGAGATAGGGCAGGCCTCAGGAATTTCAAATACAGACTGGAGCTGGTCACCACTTTTTGCTGATTTTGATAATGATGGATGGAAAGACCTTTTTGTGGCGAATGGGTTTGTCCATGATTATACCAACCTGGATTTCCTGAAATTCATGGGGGATTATCTCCGGCAGACAAACTATGATCTTCGCAATCACAATTTACTGGAGCTTGCTGCGAAAGCTCCATCTTCCAATGTTGTGAATTATGTATTCAGGAACAATGGCGATCTGACTTTTAAAAATATGTCTTCTGCCTGGGGCATGGATAAGCCTTCTAACAGCAATGGGGCGGCTTATGGTGACCTGGATAATGATGGTGACCTTGACCTGGTAGTTAACAATACCAATCAGCCTTCATTTGTTTTTCGCAATGATGCAAGTAAAAGGGCTGACAAAAAATATTTGCGGCTGAAACTCAAAGGTGAAAAGAAGAACACATTGGGAGTGGGAGCAAGAGTTTTGGCCTATACCAATGGGGCGGTTCATTCCGGTGAACAATTGATCACCCGTGGCTATCAATCCAGCGTTTCACCGGTATTGCATATCGGTCTCGGAGATGTTAAGAAAGTTGATTCATTGCGTATAATATGGCCTTCCGGTAAAATGGATTTGCTAAAGGATATTGCGGTCAACGCTACACTGGAGCTGGATGAGAGTAAAGCTAGTGAGACCTTTCGTTACGTGCCTGTGAAATCACAAACTATTCTTCATCCCAATAAAAATATCAATTACACACATAAAGAAGATCCCGTCAATGATTTTAAGCGCCAGCCTTTGTTAACAGCCGCTTTATCTTATGGTGGCCCCTGTATGACGAAAGGTGATGTGAATGGTGACGGCCTGGAAGACCTGTTCATAGGAGGAGCCAGTGGCCAGGCTGGAGCATTATTTCTCCAAAACAAAAACGGGAATTTTACCGCTTCCACGCAGCTTGTGTTTGATCAGGATGCTTATAGTGAAGATACAGGTGCCTGCTTTGCCGATATTGATAAGGATGGTGACCTGGATTTATATGTATGCAGCGGTGGGTATGATCTTTTTTTGCCAGATGACCCAGCCTTGCAGGATAGGATTTACCTCAATGATGGAAAGGGAAAGTTTACCAAAAGCCCTGATGCCTTACCCAGCATGCTGGTAAGCAAAAGTTGTGTAACAGGAGCGGATTTTAACGGAGATGGCTATATTGATTTTTTTGTGGGAGGTCGCGTTATACCAGGCCGTTATCCGGAAACTCCTCAAAGCTTTCTTTTGCTGAATGATGGCAAAGGGCATTTTAAAAATTTCCCTGGAAATGCCAACAATCCTCTTTGCCATTCCGGAATGGTTACCACAGCTGTAGTGGCAGATATGAATAAAGACGGTCAGCCTGATCTGGTAATTGCCGGAGAGTTTATGCCAATCATGGTTTGGATAAATAATAAAGGCCAATTCACTGATAGAACGCAGGAGTATTTTGACAGACCTATCTCTGGCTGTTGGAACAAAATAATGGTAGAGGATTTAAACGGGGACAACAGGCCAGATATCATCGCCGGAAATATGGGACTGAATTCTCAAATTAAATGTTCCCTGACGGAGCCAGCGGAACTGTATTATAAAGATTTCGATGATAATGGCTCCATTGATCCAGTGCTTTGCTATTATATCCAGGGGAAAACTTATCCTGCCATCAGCAGGGACGAACTGTTAGATCAGATGAGCATGATGCGAACAAGGTTCCCGGATTACAAAAGCTACGCGGATGCTACCATAAATGATGTATTTTCTAATGGAGAATTACAGGGAGCCGGCCACCTGAAGGCAACCTGCTTTGCGAGTGCAGTTTTCATTTCGGATTCAGGTGGCAAATACCGACAATCGAATTTGCCATTCACGGCGCAGCAATCTCCCATATATGCAGTCGCATTTGTGGATGTGGACGGAGATGGTATAAAAGACCTGATTACAGGAGGAAATGTTTCTCATGCCAGGTTACGATTTGGTTTTTGCGAGGCTGATCATGGAACGCTGCTAAAGGGAACTGGAGATGGAAGATTTGTACCGATTTCGCCGCTGACTGCAGGCTTAAAGCTTGCAGGAGATATTCGTTCAATAACCGTAATTGATCATACAGTTTTATTTGGTGTTAATAATGCTGCTGTAGCAAGCTATGAGTATTAAAAAGACCATATCAATATTTTTGTTATTGGCATTTGCAGTAGTTATTGCTTCCTGCAAAATGGGAGATAAAAAGCAGAGTGCAATTGCAGCAGCTGATATTGATTCAGTAATAAAAGAGATGACGGAGATCATGGTACATGATGTTACCAATCCTCCCCTGGCCGCCCGTTTCTTTGCCTATTCTTTACTTTCAGGATATGAAATTGTTTCCCAAAATAATCCAGAAGTTATAAAAATGAAGGGGGTATTGAATGAGTACCCAGCCGTGACTAAACCCAGCTTCACATCTTATAATTATCAATTGGCCGCATTGCTGGCTATTGTTGAAACTGCCAGCCGGCTGCAGCCTTCAGGAAAGTTGCTGCAACCGCTAAAAGAAAAAATAGTTAAAAAGGCGGAGGAATCATTTGATGAAGACGTAGTTAAAGGGTCCATGCAATACGCAACTGATATTACTACCCAGGTATTGAAGTATGCAAGAGAAGACGGGTATAGAAAATTCAGCGATTATCCCCGATATACACCTTTGGAAGGAGAGGGTCACTGGTTTCCAACTCCTCCTGGTTATATTGCTGCCATCGAACCTTATTTTGGAAAGCTAAGAACCTTTTTACTGGATACCGGTACCCAGTTTCTTCCAGTTCCGCCGATCGCTTTCGATAAAAATAGGAACGCCGCTTTTTATAAATTGATGGATACAGTATACCAGAAAGGAATTCATCTGTCAAATGATGAAAGGGAAATAGCCGCCTTTTGGGACTGTAACCCTTTTGCCCTGGAAGATCAGGGCCATTTAAAAGTTGGGCTTAAGAAAATTTCGCCAGGAGCTCACTGGATGGGAATTGCAGGAATTGCCTGCGCACAGCAACGCGTATCCTTTGATTCAAGCATGGAGATACATGCTTTGCTTGCTATTACACTAACTGATGCTTTTATTTCCTGCTGGAAAGAAAAATATATGACCAATCGTATCAGGCCGGAAGCAGCTATTCGTTTATATATCGATCCTCAATGGAAACCTTTTTTGCAAACGCCTCCTTTCCCCGAATATTTAAGCGGTCATTCTGTTGTATCAGGAGCTTCCTCAGTTATATTGTCGCACTATTTTGGAGACTCGTTTTCCTATAAAGATAGCGTGGAACAGGCTTTTGGCCTGGCACCGAGAAATTTTCAATCATTCAGGCAGGCAGCAGCTGAAGCGGCCGTTTCCCGGTTTTATGGGGGCATTCATTTCCCGGATGCAAACATTAATGGTTTGAAGCAGGGGGAACATATTGGGGAATATATATTATCTAACTATTTTAAACATTAGTATAAACATTTTTTCATGAGTTTAAGAATTGTTCCGTTTTTATTGTTTGCGCTTACACTTTTTTCTGCTCACGGGCAAAAAGCTTCTGTCCAATCCCCCAATCAAAAGATTGTGGCAGGCTTGTTCTGTCAGCAGAATGGTGATGTGGGAGAATGGTACATTAATGCTTCCTGTAATAATGCTGGTAAAAAAGCTGAAGTTATTCCACGCATTGATCTGGGATTATCACGCAGTGACCAGGATTTTGCAAAGGAATTAAAATTTCTGAAAGTGGGTAAACCTGTTGTAATAAATGAGCAGTACACTGCATTGCATGGCAAGCGATCTGTTTGCTCCAATACTGCTAATGAAGTAGTTTTTTCATTTGAAAATGCTGCTAAAGCTAAATTGAATATTATCGTCAGGGCCTATAATGATGGAATAACATTCCGATATGAGTTTCCTGACAAACAGGGCACCTTTGTTGTGAAGGATGAACTCACCTCGTATACTATTCCAAAAGAAACTTCCCGGTGGCTTGAAAGGTGGAATCCGGCTAATGAAGGCCTGTATGCACTGATGGGCAATAATAATATTCCGGCTCAGGAATGGTGTTATCCTGCACTATTTAATACGTCTGATAAGGCATACTGGTTCCTGCTGCATGAGGCTGACCTGAACAGGACCTATTGCGGTACCAAACTCAGTAATGTTGCGGATTCAAATAAATACAAACTCACATTCCCCAACCCCAGGGATGGCAGGGGCCTGGGAGAATCTCAACCTACCATAACTCTTCCCTGGAAATCACCATGGCGTGTTATCATAATGGGTTCCCTTTCTGACATTGTTGAATCCACGCTTGTAGATGACGTATCTCCTCCTTCTGTTCTAAAAAATACGGCCTGGATAAAACCCGGCGTAGCATCCTGGAATTACTGGTCAAGTAATCATGGTACAAAAGACTACAGGATCGTTTGTGATTTTGCAGATCTCGCGGCTGAAATGAACTGGCCTTATACATTACTGGATTGGGAATGGGATGGCATGACTAATGGCGGCAATCTCGAAGACGCTGCAAAATATATTCTATCGAAAGGCATTAAACCTCTCATCTGGTATAATTCGGGAGGGCCGCATACTGGTGTTACTGCTACACCGCGCGACAGAATGCTGACCCATGAAAACAGGGTGGAAGAATTTACAAAGCTCAAAAAAATGGGATTTGTCGGCGTCAAGATTGATTTTTTTGAAAGTGAGAAACAGGATATGATCAAATACTATCTGGATATTTTGGACGATGCGGCTCAATATGAGATGATGGTTTACTTTCACGGTTGTATTGTACCGAGAGGCTGGGGACGTACTTATCCCAACCTGATGACCTATGAAGCGGTGCGTGGAGCAGAATGGTACAACAACACTCCTGATTTTACCCTTCCCGCACCGGAACATAATGCCACACTGCCTTTTACACGGAATGTAATCGGTTCAATGGATTATACACCGGTTACTTTCACTAATTCGCAATTTCCGCATGTTACTTCTTATGCACATGAATTGGCGCTTAGCGTTTTATTTGAATCAGGTATCCAGCATTTCGCTGATCGGCCCGAAGGATACATGGCATTGCCTGATGCAGCCAAATCTTTTCTGAAAACGGTACCTAATGCATGGGATGATACCAAACTGTTGGATGGATATCCCGCAAGAGAAGTTACCATAGCCCGTAGAAAAGGAAATGCCTGGTATATCGGAGGAATTAACGCTGAATCCAGAAGGGAAAAAAGAAAGACGATAAAACTGGATTTCCTGCCTGACGGGGTAAAATATCGAATGACATTAATTGCCGATGGAAAACACGATAAGGCGTTTTCTGTACAATATTTATCAATAGATAAGTCAGGCTCGATAGATGTAACAATGCTGCGCCGTGGTGGTTTTGTTGCCTCTTTAATACCAATACAATAATATTTGTTCACTGGAGGAAATGAAATGAAAATGAAAATTCTTTTTTTTGCCATACTCGCACCCTTTATTGCATTTGGACAGGTTTACAAAAGCCATACGTTACAAAAGGACCAGCTTACTGTTCAGCTCTCGGAAGGCGTATTGCATATCATTCCATTGTCGCCCAAAGCCGTAAGGATCCAATGGGAAAAGAATGGCATGAAGGAACAACGCGAATTTGTTTTGGTCAGCAAGCCAGCTGTTCCTTCCTTTAAATTATCTGAAACCAGTTCAAAGCTTACAGTAAGAACAGGTGGCCTTGCAGTGTCCTTTGACAAACAAACTGGTGCTATCCAGTATTTAGATAATTCCGGAAAAATATTTCTGAGCGAAAAACCAGGCACCAGAAAGTTGAAAGCTGATTCAGTATTTGGTGAGCCCTGTTTTGTGGCCGAACAGGGATTTGATTCTCCACCCGGTGAATACCTTTTTGGATTGGGCCAGTTCCAGGACGGACAGTATAATCTACGCAACATAAGCCGGAAACTTATCCAGGTGAATTCTCAGATCGCCATACCATTCCTTTATTCGAGCAGAGGTTATGGCCTGTTATGGCACCAGTATGGACTTACTGAATTTAATCCTGCAGATAATGTAGTACAACTTGCAAAAAGAGATACTGCATCAGGTGATAAGGGCGAGGTGGAAGTAACAACCACTTCAGGAACCCAACGCATCTCAAGGCAACAATCCCTTTATAACGGAAAATTCACTATACCTAAAGATGGCGATTACACCCTGATGCTTGACATGGGAAATATGGAAAGCCGGCACTTACTTGTCATTGATGGCAAACCAGTAATAGATCAAACCAATTTATGGTTGCCACCAGCTGTCAGCAGCATTGCGAATTTAAAGGCAGGTGAGCATACCGTCCAGATAGTTTGTAAAACGGCAAATACTCCCAGATTAACGTGGAAACCCACTGGAGATGAAACTACTTTCCGCTCACCAAATGCAAAATCGCTGGACTATATAGTGTTTTTCGGGAAAGATGCGGATGAAGTTATAAGCACATACAGGAATCTATCCGGAAATGTTCCCATGCTTCCGCTGTGGGCCTATGGTTTTTGGCAATGCAGGGAAAGATATACTTCCGGGCAGCATCTTGTAAAAACAATAGAGCAGTTCAGAGAACGGAATTTACCAGTGGATGTAATTGTGCAGGATTGGCAATATTGGGGTAAAAATGGCTGGGGAGTTCCGAAATTTGATACAACCAATTATCCTCAGCCTGCTCAATTTATAAAACGGCTGCATGATCTGAATGCTCATTTTTCCATTTCGGTCTGGGAAAACCTGGATAAGAAATCAGACGTAGCGAAAGAATACCTTGACAAAAATTTATACCTCGCCAACAGTCCCTGGATCGATATCTATAATCCTGAAACTCAAAAAACGCATTGGAATGCTTTGGACAGGAATCTCTTTAGCCTGGGAGTAGACTCATGGTGGATGGATGCTACCGAACCAGAGAATGACGCACTTGTTGGAAAGCAGACCTATTTTGGACTAGGGAATTTTTACCGGCTCACTTATCCATTGTTTGTAAGTAAAGCGGTATATGAAGGGCAGCGTGCGTCAAATCCAAATAAGCGTGTAGCAATTCTGACGCGTTCCGCTTTTCCAGGGCAGCAACGCTATGGAACAATAAACTGGTCCGGAGATATAGGGTGGAACTGGGATACATTTAAAAAACAAATTGTTGCAGGGTTGAATTATAACCTGACAGGCATGCCTTACTGGACTACTGATATTGGAGGTTTCTTCAGGCCGGGCCGCACCCAATATACAGATCCAAAATACCAGGAAATTCTTACACGCTGGTTTCAATGGGGCACATTTAATCCCATATTCCGTATTCATGGGTATCAAACGGAAACCGAACCCTGGAAATACGGAGATACCGTTATGAATAATATGCGCATGATGCTGAATCTTCGCTATCGCCTGATTCCTTATATCTATTCAGAGGCATGGCAGGTATCATCAGGCGGTTCCACCATGATGCGCCCGTTGGTTATGGATTTCAGGAATGATGCGGTTGCAACCGGAAAACCCTATGAATACATGTTTGGAAAATCCCTGCTGGTGGCGCCTGTTGTTGAACCTGGCATTACCTCATGGAGTGTTTATTTGCC
>JAJKIP010000007.1 GCA_021154405.1 Segetibacter sp.
AGGCACATTACCTGTCCATCCGCTTTGCTATCGGTAAGATCAGGAAACCCGTCGAAATTTTCCAGTACCACCGGTGACTCTGTTGCAGTAAAATCCTGCGGCAATTTTACTCCCATTGGTAAAGGGAAAGGCTGCAGGCCAATCTGTTTCAATTTTTTCTCCAGGTCCTGGATCAATGGTTCATACGGCAATTGTTGTTGGGGATATTCCATTGTAGCCGGAGGTTCTGATGGATCTATTCCTCGTTTACCATGGACACTGTATAATTTTTCTGCATCATCATAATATTTTTCCAGAGTTCCATATCCAAATGGCCAGGCCGGAGAAACCCCACCGTAGTGATTTACCTCTTCAAAATCGCTTTCACGAAAGCGGAACAACGCTGCACCATACATTTTGCTATTACCACCGACATTATAATGTATATAAGGTTTGAATGATTTGCCATCCTGATCCTGCCATTCTTCATTCGGACGATAGCGCCCTTTTGTTACTACTTCATGAGGATCCCAATTCTCTTTTTCTTTTGGTATAAAGCCTCCCCTTTCCAGGATCAGGATTTTCTTCCCCGTAGACGCCAGTTTATAAGCAATGGTGCTGCCACCGCTTCCGGTCCCAATAATGATAATATCGTAATGGTTAGACATGTAAGATGATATTTAATCTATCACCACAAAGAAACGAAGTCATGAAACCTTTGCCTGTCGGTCATTTGACGGGAATAAATAAATAACTGAAAATTTGTTTACTGTTAAGAAAAGAAAGATTTGAAGGACTGGGCTATCTGGTCAGGAGATTCTTCCGGGAAGAAATGGCCGCCCTTTATTGCATTGCCTGTTACCTGGTCAGCCCAGGTTTTCCAGATAGCGGTAGGTCCGCCTTCTCCGGCATACCAGTTATCAAGCGGACCATTGGCTGCCCACAGGACCAGTAACGGGCACTGGATTCGCCGGTTATTATTTAGATCATCAGTATCATGCTCAATATCAAGGGAAGCGCCTGCACGATACTCTTCACAGATGGAATGAATATGTTTTGGATCACTCAATGCCTGAATATATGCTTCTCTGATTTTGGAAGTAAAGATATTTTCCGGAGTTCCCCAATCCGTCATCACATTATTGATAATTGCCTCGGGAGCTGCAGCAATCAGTTGTTCCGGAAATGGCTCTGTTTGTGCCAAAAGGGACCAAGGCCAAAAATCCAGCGCAAAATGTTTGTCCGCACGCTTCCAGGCATCCACAGAAGAAAGGATGTCCAGCACGCAGAGTTTTTTCACCAGACCAGGAAAATCCAGTGCAAGCCGATAAGCGACTCTTCCCCCTCTATCGTGACCGGCAACAAAACATTCAGAGAAACCTAACCGGTCCATCACTATTGCCATGTCTTTTGCCATCGCCCGCTTGGAATAAGGATAATGCTGTTTATCTGACGGAGGACAACCGCTACGGCCATAACCACGCAGGTCAGGACAGATCACCGTAAAATGTTCAGTAAGTAAGGGAACAATTTCCCTCCACATCAGGTGTGTTTCAGGAAATCCATGCAATAAAAGAAGTGCGGGACCTTTGCCGTTCTTGTGAAGGTAAATAGAAGTTTCACCTGTATTAATTTCAACCCCATTGTTTTGATCCATTCGCCTATTAAAACAAGCTTTATGCCGGAAGCAATTCTTCCTTTTGTTGTTGTGCTATGCCTGCAGTTAATCCATATGCTTTCATTATCCGCAGGATTTCTCCCACTCCCCAGGCCTGTGCCACACAGCCCCTCGGATGATGGGGAAGATCCGCATCAAAAATTTCTGATACTGATCCAATACAGGCTTCATTTAAATGGTAGGTGAAGTTGGCAATAACTTCCTGGGGTTTCATTATTTGATTGCCAAACCTGGCCAGGGCATCAACATAGGGACCAAGTAGCCAGCTCCATACCGTTCCCTGGTGATAGGATGAATCTCTGCGGTAAGCATCTCCGCCATATTCATGTACATAATGCGCAGAATCCTGAGGAAGACTCCTTAGGCCAACAGGAGTATACAATTGTTCTTTTGTTATTTTTAAGATCGCAGTTGCCTGTTCTTCATTTACCAATGGGTAGGGGAGACTGAGAGCCAAAAGCTGATTAGGACGAAGTGTATTATCAGCCTCACCATTTTCATCAATCAGGTCATAAAGATATCGCCCTTCACCAAACCAGAACTTTTCTTCAAAGCTCTTTCTCGCTTTATCTGCGCTAAGCGTTACCAGCCATGCATCATGCAACTGGCCATTCCATTCAAGTAAATAGGAAAATATTTTAAGGGCACTATACCAGAGCGCCTGGATCTCAACGGGCTTACCCATTCTCGGGGTAACAACCCAATCACCGATCCTTGCATCCATCCACGTCAATTGTTGTCCTTTTTCGCCGGCATTTAATAGTCCATCATCATCTACTTTAATATTATAGCGAGTGCCTTTGAAATGCCAGTCGATAATCTCTTTGAGTACAGGAAGAATTTCCTGTAGTACAAATTGCCGGTCATTGGTTGCTTCCAGGTATTTATGAATGGCAATGAAATACCAGAGTGTGGCATCAACTGTATTGTATTCCGGTTCATCTCCATTATCCTGGAAACGGTTAGGGAGCATCCCTTTACTCAAATTATGCGAAAAGGCAGATAATATTTTTTTTGCATCTTCAAAACGGGCGGTGGATAAACAGATACCAGGCAGTGCGATCATGGTATCGCGGCCCCAGTCAGTAAACCAATGATAACCTGCAATGATACTGGCCGCTTTGGTTATTTCGCCATCTTTATCCTTCAGAATAATGTTTCGTTCCACAATGAACTGATCTGCTGCCAACACCAGTTGTTGTATTGCTTCATCGGCTGGTTGATTTATTATCAATGCTTTTCGCCGTTGTTCCTCTTTTTCTATTAATTCGTCTGCATTCCTTCCATCAGGATTTTCAGTGGAAATAATAATACCGAGTATATCTCCAGGATTCAGAGAAACCGTTAAGACACCGGGATTTAAAAGGTCTTCTGTATCTTCCAAACCACGGTACCGTTCAACAGGGTATTGAAAATTATAGAACCAGTGTGGATCATGGTGATAAAAAGAGCCCGGGATCTGTATGTAAAGATCTGTTTTGCCATCTGGTACACTATGCAAGGTTCCACTGCCAAATTCTGCATCCCAATTGATATGAGGTCCAGCATGGTTTAACGTATGATAGCCCCTTGCTGCAATTAAAGGCAGGAATTCAAGTGAAATAGTATCAGAAGCTTCCAGCAACTGGTAAGTTATTACGACAGTATTTTCACCATGGATCATGGCAATCGTCTTTCTTAGTTTAATCCCTTGTGCCTCATACACCCATTGGGGAAACAGATGCCGGTCGAATGTTGAGAGATTAGTATACCCGGAAGGTTGAACCACTTCTCCTTTATATTGATTTGTACCCAGTTCAATCCTCCTGTCGCCGATAAGAATCGTTTCATCCAGTTTGGATAAAAGTACCATACGTTCCACGGGAGGAACAATCGATGCTACCAGTAAACCATGATAACGCCTTGTATTAGTTCCGATAATTGTAGATCCTGACCATCCTCCAAGGCCATTCGTTTCCAGCCATTCATGATGCACGGCTTCCCAGTAATTGGAGAGTGTGGATCTGTCTTTTGTAAACATCTCGTTTAAATTTAATCAGGCATTATGGACTGGTTCTTCCAGCAACAATACCTCTTTTGCTTCTTTGGAATGACTGATATTGTTGATGAGTTCGGCTACAACTCCGGTCCACCCCGTTTGATGAGACGCGCCAACGCCTCTTGAATTGTCTCCGTGAAAATATTCGTAGAATAAAATTAGGTCACGGAAATGAGGATCATCCCTGTATAGTGTGAAATAATCATTAACTGGGCGATTCCCTGATTCATCTTTTCGGAAGATAGATATCAATCGTTTTGATATTTCATCAGCTATTTCATTCAGGTTCATTTCATTTCCCGAATGAGAAGGATATTCGGCCCTGAAATCATCTTCAAAGTAAGTGCCATACTCCCGCAAAGCCTGAATCAAAAGATAGTTCATTGGCATCCATACGGGCCCACGCCAATTGGAATTACCGCCGAAAAGTGGAGTTGTTCCTTCCGCAGGTTGATAATTCAGCCCGAATTCCTGTCCATCGATCGTAACCAAATAAGGCTTCTCGTGAAGCTTTGAGATAGAACGGATTCCTCCGGGCGAAAGAAATTCTTTTTCATCGAGAAGGGCCTTCAATAATTTCTCCAGTCTTTTTTTGGGAACCAGGGATAGTAAAATATCATCGCCCTCTTTAAATTCTTCAATAACCTTGTACTGCATATTGTTTTCCCGGTAGTTCTGGAACCATTTTAACCGCTGATAAAAATCAGGCAGCTTTTCCATCATATCTTTTTTTAGTACAAGCGCAGCAAACATGGTTGAAAGCCCAACCAGTGAACGGACTTTCAAAGGAATATATCTTCCTCCGGGCAATGATAGCACATCATAAAAAAATCCTTCTTCTTCATCCCAACTGCCTGTCCAGTTCTCTCCGATACGGTTGAGGGATTCTGCTATATAAACAAAGTGTTCAAAGAATTTCGTTGTTACATCTTCATAGGCAGGATTTTGTTGTGCAATTTCTAATGCCATTTCAAGCATGTTCAGGCAATACATGGCCATCCAGGCTGTACCATCGGCTTGTTCAAGGGTGCCACCGCCCGGGATTGTATTGCTTCTATCAAAAACACCGATATTGTCAAGACCTAGGAATCCACCTTCAAAAACATTATTTCCTTTATGATCCTTTCGGTTTACCCACCATGTAAAATTGATCATCAGTTTCTGAAAGGCACGCTCGAGGAATTGAATATCTCCTTTGCCCGTTCGCTGTTTGTCTATCTTATATACCTGTAAACAACTCCAGGCATGAACGGGAGGGTTTACGTCGCCAAAAGCCCATTCATAAGCGGGTAACTGACCATTTGGGTGCATATACCATTCTCTCAAAAAAAGAATGAGTTGGTCCTTTGCAAATTTTGGATCAATCATACTTAAAGGAACACAATGGAAAGCAAGGTCCCAGGCAGCATACCACGGGTATTCCCATTTATCCGGCATGGATATCACATCTTCATTATTTAGCGTAGGCCAACCATGATTGCGACCCATTTTTCTTTGTTCTGGAGGGGCAGGCTGACCCGGATCGCCGTTTAGCCAACGAGGAATATCTATATTAAAATACTGCTTGCTCCAAAGCATTCCGGCAAATGCCTGCCGCTGAATATTGCAAAGGTCCTTATCCCCTGTTTCGCTAATGGAATTATAGAATTCATTTGCTTCCGTGATCCTCGTATTAAATAGGCTATCAAATCCTTCAAATGGGTTTGCTGATACTGGATCTTTTGCCAGACGTAATTTTATGGTAACGGAAGATTGCGGGTCAATATAAAATTCATATTGAGGACTGCATTTCGTTCCTTCTTTCTTTTGCTCTATCCAATCGAATTGTCCACCAATGACTGCGGTGTGAAAAGCATCTTTAACGAAAGGTGTTTTATTGGGCTGACCGTATAATTTTTCTGTATTAGTTTCATTTTCTGTAAAAAGGGTACGTATGGGCTTTTCAAAATAGAAATGGTATTCACCGGCCTGGTGATGAATGGCTTTAACTTTATCAAATTCTTTACCACCATCTGGTGTCAGGTATAATAAGGGACGCTGATCCATTTGTCCAAAGCTCCACAGATTCCGGAACCACAAAGTGGGAAGTACGCTGATAAAGGATTTTTCATTTCCACGATTGTGAATGCTTATTTGGATGAAAATATCGTCAGCATTATTCTTTGCATATTCTGTAAATACATCAAAATACTTACCATCATTAAAAAGTCCCGTATCCAGTATTTCGTATTCATTCTCAAATCTCGATCGATTGCAATTAGTATTTAGGAGTTGCTCGTAAGGGTATTCTGCGTGAGGATACTTGTACAAATGTTTCATGTAAGAATGCGTAGGTGTACTATCCAGGTAGTAATATAATTCCTTTACATCCTCTCCATGATTCCCTTCATTACCAGTGAGGCCAAACAGGCGCTCCTTCAGGATTGGGTCTTTTCCATTCCATAAACTAATTGCAAAACAGATCCGTTGGAGGTCATCGCTAATCCCTGCAATGCCATCTTCACCCCAGCGATAAACTCGTGATCTTGCATGGTCATGCGGAAAATGGTCCCATGCATTACCATGTTCACTATAATCCTCTCTCACTGTGCCCCACTGTCTTTCGCTCAGGTAAGGTCCCCATTTCTTCCAGCCATTGTCTTTCAGGCGTTGTTGTTCGGAATTCATATTAAAAAGCTTTTCAATTGAGGAGTTAATGAATGTAATTATCCGTTGTCTTCAAAACCTGGATAGAGTGTCATTCCACCATCAACAAATAATGTGGTGCCGTTGACATAATCGCTATCATCACTGGATAGCCAAACTGCAGCTTTGCCAACGTCTTCCACCTGGCCAACCCTTTTTTGAGGGATCAGTTTCAATAATTCCTGCAGGTGTGCCTGCGTATCCCAGGCACTGTGGTTGATAGGTGTGGCGATGGCTCCGGGTGCTATACTATTGATCCGGATTTTTTTTGGCGCAAATTCCTGGGCAATGGTCTTCATCATCAACATTACTCCACCCTTGGAGGCGGCATAGTTAGCATGTCCTGCCCAGGGAATAACTTCATGAACACTGCTCATGCAAACGATCTTGCCGGCGGATTTTGACTTTCCATTCACTCCGCGACGCAGGAATTCTTTGATAGCCTCGCGTGCGCAAAGGAATTGTCCTGTAAGGTTCACAGACAATACATAATTCCATTGTTCCAGGGTCATCTCTGTAAAGGGAGCATCTTTTTGAAGACCAGCATTGTTGATCAGGATATCCACTGTACCATACTGTCCGATGATATCAGAAAACATCTGTTGTACTTCCTCTTCTTTGCTGACATCGCATTTATAGCTGACAGCTGATCCGCCATTGGCGGCAATTTCATCTACCACCGATTCTGCCATGGCTTTTGCCCCGGGCACCGGGTAGTTCACGACTACGGTAGCTCCTGCATATGCCAATTCACGCGCGCAGCCTGCTCCTATGCCACTGCTTGCACCTGTTACTATGGCGATCTGGTTTTTTAATTTCTTATCCATTGGTTTGTTTATTGATTAGAATAATATGCCGGTTAAAGATTTGGATACCGGATATTTCCTGAAATGAGTAACTTCTTTTTTTATGAGTGAAATTTCGTAATCGGTGACCAGGTTGGTGTAATTCTGAAATGCTTCCCGCGCTGTGTTAAATGGGTTCAGGTATTTAACGATCTCTGTCTTGTCTTTTCTTTCCGCCATATAATAAAAGTGATCAGCAGCCTGGAGGCGTCCCCAGATATCTATCGATTTTCTGCATTCACTTTGTTGCACCATTGATTCAATGCTATAGATCTTCTTCAGTGTATTATTTTGCATGACATTCTCGGTCCAGGCGCCGGCTATACCTGTATGATCATTCCAGGAAATAGTATGGGGAGTACTGTAGATGTCTTTCGGGACATACTCTTCAATAAGTGCTGTAGCCGTAGAAAAACGGTAACCGTTTTTTTTCAATACTTCTGCCGGTAATGCTTCCAGAAAATCAAATATGCCTGCTTCCTTCTTCTTATAAATACCAAAGGTTTCATAGTCCATAAAAAGATTGATCACTTCTGTTTCCTCAGGATGGGTATGCAGCCATTCGGCAAATTTTCCCGCCGTAAGCGGATGTTCAGTCCAATTCTCATCATCAAACCGGAAAGCTATATCATCGGAAAGCGCTGAATTACGCAGCAGCAAAACTGTTTCACTATTGGATGAATTTGCTGGTGCCTTATACAACTGATTGGGTGTGCGGCCTTTTAAAACACTTTCAACACCTTCACAAAGAATTCCTTTTAATCCCATGCCTGCAACCAATTCGGCAATCCGGTTATTGTGGATCAACTCTGTATTACGGAATACTACCGGTGTCTTGCCAAACAGGCGAGTCACGAGCTCAGCGTGGCTGGATACCTGGCGTTGAAACTCTGCCGGTGAATGCAGAGAGGCCAATGAATGATAATAGGTTTCTGCCAGGAATTCTACTCTGCCTGTGGATGCAAGTTTTTTGAACGACTGGATAACATCCGGGCGATAGCGCATCATCAGTTCCAGCAAAGTGCCGCTGATAGAGAAATTGACGGCAAAATCACCATTATGCTCAATTATTTTATTATGGATAATTTCATTGGCTGGCAGATAACTGCTATCTGCGAGGCGATTGCAATTCTCTTCATCGGCAATCGGATCTTCATAACACTGACAGACCGAAACATCCTCTGCCCGGTATTTTTTCAACCGGTAGGGTTGATGAACTTTAAAATTTATACTTATGGCTGTCATAAAAAGATTGTATGCCCCGGATATTAACGGTCACTGTTTGAACAGGACCGTTTTCCGGGTTACTTCAAAAACCCAACCAGCACTATTCGATTATTTTCAATGAAGGAACAAATGTAATGCAGCGTGGAAGCGGATTATGTCGTGGTGATTACATTAGGTCAGAGATACTAAATAAGTTTTGAGTTGTGAACAATCACAACTCAAAACTTTATCAATTCCAGGCAACTGGATTATTCAGCTCAATCTGTTTTCTGTTGTAACAGAGAAGACCGCTACTTCTTAATTCATTCAACAGCATGTTTACGCTCTGACGCGAAGTGGAGATGAAGCCGGCGATATCACTATGAGTTAGATAATTATTCAAAACGATCTTATCACCCATGCGGTTTCCATCAGTTCGAGCCCAATGTTTTATAAACCGGATAAGCCTGTCTTTGGTATCCAGGAAAACCAGGTCGGCATGGCGATGTTCCAGCCTTTGCAATTTGCTGTTTACTTTTTTGGCAAAGCTGAGGATCATCTGAAGGTTCTCCTGCAGTATTTTTTTGAAATCACTGACATAGAAAGAACAGATGATGGTATTCGCTGTAAGTGCTTCGGCTGATTCATCAGTAGCCAATTGCCCTTCAAGGCTGAGGTCACCGAAAATATCTGGTTCCGTAAGAATGTCTTTTATGAGTTCATTTTCAGCGTTCCCATTATCAGTGATCTTCACCTTTCCCTTTAGCAGAAAATGGATGCGGGTATAGGCACCTTCCCCATAACTGATCAACTCACCGCGGTAAACGGTTTTGATCTTTGCCATTGAAGCGGCCTCAGCCAGCTTCTGTTCGGGCAACGAAGCAAGCAGAGGGTGATTCTTCAGGTAAAAGTATTTCATTTCTTGTGACATGGTATTCAGTTTTAAGGTGTGAATAGTTTTAATTTAATGAGGTAGCTAATGCAGTTTCAATTTTTTTAATCATTATATTCTTTGGGATAAGGCCAGTAGCGTAATCAACTACTTCTCCTTTGGAGAAAAAAAGTATGGTTGGTAATTCCATTACACCATATTCATTGTCGATCCCGATTTCCTTTTCCACGTCAATGGTATAGAAGCTGGCCTGCCCGGTATAGGATTTTGAAAGCTCTTCAAATACGGGGGTGATTATCTGGCAGGCACCATTCCATTCTGTTTTGAAATGGACCAGGGCCAGACGGGAATTATTAATTACTTCTTTTCCAAATTCTTCCTTTGTAAGCGGGCGACTCATAGTTGTTTCGTTTTTTGTATACCCATATAGCCAACCGGCGTGCCAGAAAAAAAAATGGCTATTTTGGGATGGTCTGAAACCCGCTACTGTAAAGGGTTTCAGGAAATTCGAGCTGCTCCGCAAGCGCACTGTTTCACATTGTTTTTTTCCCATCATATTGGGAATTTCCTGAAATATTGGGAGGGTGAATTTGGGAAATCCAGGCCTTTGTTACAGCGGGATTCGAATTTGATAATCCAATCAGCATATTTCCTCTTTTTCAGGTTATTGTTAAAAGAAACCAAAGCTGGTTTGGTTGTCAATCACCCGACAGCCGTTCGGAAGAACTGACTCTACATTTGGATATCAAAATTGAAATCATGAAAACAAAAGCTTTAATTATTACGCTGCTGCTTGGGTTCATTACAATGAACGGGATGGCGCAGGATGCTTCTGCTCAAAGAAAGAAAGAATATAACCTGGAAGATAATGTTGCTATAATGGGATATGATCCCGTGACTTATTTCTTTTCGAATAAAGCAGTAAAGGGGAAAAAAGAATTAAGCTACACCTACCAGGGAATTACCTACCGGTTTTCAAATGCTGGCAACCTGGAAGAATTCAAAAAAAATCCCACCAAATATGAGCCTCAATATGGTGGCTGGTGTGCATATGCCATGGGAGCAAAAGGAGAAAAGGTAACCATTGACCCTGAGACTTTCAAGATCATAGACGGCAAGCTCTACCTTTTTTATAACAGTTTTTTTAACAATACAATGAAATCCTGGAATAAGGATGAGCCCGTTCTTAAGTCTAAAGCTGATGTAAACTGGAAAAAAATTTATCACTAATAAATAAAATCACCATGACTATCAACTGGACTGCCACAGGACTTTGGCTATTGCGAATAATTGCTGCACTGATCTTACTTCAGACTCTGTTCTTTAAATTCTCTGGTGCAGAGGAATCGATCTACATTTTTTCATCTATCGGCATGGAACCCTGGGGAAGGATTGGTACTGGAGTACTTGAACTGATTGCAGCCCTATTGATCCTATATCCACTAACTACCGCAATTGGAGCGGCACTTGGAATGGGATTAATGGCTGGCGCAATCTTTTTTCACTTAACAAAACTCGGAATAGTGGTAAAAGATGATGGCGGCTTATTATTCACATATGCCCTGGTCGTTTTTATTTCCTGCGCTATTCTCCTGATTGTTTACCGGAAGGACCTGATGAATATGATTCAAATGCTACTCCCCAGGAAAAGATAAATACTACTGCCTAAACCTAAAAAATAACTGTATGCTCCTCAAAGAACCCATTCAAAACGTATTTGTACAATTATCCGAATCATTAAATCAGCTGGAAGATTCCGAATATACACAACCAAGTAAAATACTGTTCAATGCAACCATTGGCCAGCATGCGCGCCATATAATAGAACTTTTTCTATGCCTGGAAAAAGGGTATAATGAAGGCGTGGTCAATTATGAGAAAAGAAAAAGAGACCACCGTATTGAAGCCGACAGAAAACTGGCCATACAGCTGTTAAAGGACATCTATCACCGCATTGAGCGGCCAAATACAGAATTGACGCTGGAAACTGAAGATTTTGAAGATTTCGTTACTACGGTATCTATTCCTACCAATTATTACAGAGAGATCGCCTATAATCTTGAACACACAGTTCACCACATGGCATTGATCCGTGTAGGAATCAATGAAGTTTCATCAGTGGTATTGCCGGATGAGTTCGGAGTAGCTTTTTCAACGCTTAAATACCGCAAGGAATGTGCACAGTAAGTTTTATTCCGGTAAGAGATAGTTTTTTTATCACATCCAATCGTGATGAGAAGCTGACTCGCAAAACAGCATTACCACCAGTTGCCTATAAGGAGGGAGAAAATTACCTGGTCTATCCAAAGGATGCAGACGCAGGTGGAACCTGGATAGTGATGAAGGAAAATGGAGATTGCGCGGTCCTGTTGAACGGTGCGTTCCTTCCTCATCAGTCAATCCCGCCTTATCGGAAAAGCAGAGGGCAAATATTGCTGGATCTTGTTAATGATCCCAGCCCTTCCCAACGGTTTGAAAAATTCAGCCTGGACAATATCCAGCCATTTACTCTTATTCTCATGGAAAATGGATCACTGTATGAATTCAGATGGGATGGACAGGAAAGATATCGTAAACGGCTGGCTTCTGACCAATCCTATATATGGTCTTCCTGCACTTTATATGATGGATTGGTCATAAAAAAAAGAGAACGCTGGTTTGCCACATTCCTAAACAGAAACCCTCATCCGACCCAGCGTGACATACTGAATTTTCATCGCTTTACTGGTGACGGGGATAAGGCCAATGATTTGCTAATGAACAGGGATAATACATTTAGTACAGTCAGTATTACAAGCATACACCTGACAGCAGAAAGAGGCAGTATGAAATACCTTGACGCGCTGACCAATCAGTTAACAGAAAAAAATATTGGGTTTATAAAAAACTCGCAGGAAACCTGACAACACCTCTGAGGTAAAATTGAAACCATGATCAAACGAATTACGCATTCCAGTTTTTTTATCCGATTAATGCATTGGGAATACTGGCCTTTCCCGGTTGTTTACGGGCTGCTGTTTCCCTACTGGTTTTTTCTTTGTATAAAGGCAAGGTCTTTTTTCTTTTTTAATACATCCAATCCTCATATCAACAACGGAGGGTTTCTGATGGAATCAAAGAAGTCAATCTATGATATGATACCCGGGAATTTTTATCCCGGTACTTTATTGTTTAATGCTGGTGCAGATCCGGCAGAAGTGATTGCTTCTGCAGCCGCATATCAATTTGCATTTCCCCTTGTGGCCAAGCCGGATATTGGAATGAAAGGTATTTCAGTGAAAAAAATCGGCAATGTGAATGAACTGAGGGAATATGTACTTTCTTCCAAAGTGGATTTTCTTGTTCAGGAATACATCCCTTATGAAAATGAAGTTGGCATTTTTTACTACCGGTATCCCCACGAATCAAAAGGCCATATTTCCGGAATTGTTAAAAAGGAGTTCCTGACAGTCAATGGCAATGGCGTTTCCACGCTCAGGCAACTGCTTCTGAATGACAAACGTGCAATATTACAATTACCAGTATTGGAGAAATTGTATGGTACCAGGTTAAACCAGGTATTGCCGGCAGGAACAGAGGAGATGCTGGTGCCGTATGGCAACCATGCACGCGGCGCCAAATTTATAGATATCACTCATTTGGCTGACCAGGAACTTACAGATGCCATTGACAGGATCTGCAAAAGAGTCGATGGATTTTATTATGGCCGGCTGGATATTCGCTATGAAAGCTGGGAAGCCTTAAAACGCGGAGAACGGTTTTCAATTGTAGAGCTAAATGGCGCCGGAAGCGAGCCGACGCATATATATGACCCCGGCCACTCAATTTTCCGTGCATGGAGGGAAATCCTCCGTCACTGGAATATTCTTTTCCAGATAAGCAGGATCAATCATAAATTGCTGAAGAAACCATATATGAATATTCCCCAGGGTTTGCAAATGCTGAAGGCGAACCGGGAATACATGAAACTTATCAGTAGAGGCTCCTGATCAAAAAATAAAAATGTGAGTTTTATGAATAAGCTGATTACCCTGTCAATGTCTGCCATCATCGTCTGCACCTGCTGTTTTTTTGCCATCCCCTTAAAAAATGAAATCCATCCTGTTAATAAAGGATTTGCAGTAATAGAGCTTTTTACTTCTGAAGGATGTTCAAGCTGTCCCTCTGCAGATGAAGCTGTTATTCAACTGGCAAAGGATTATCCCGAACAGGTATATATTTTAGGCTTTCATGTTGATTACTGGAATTATATAGGGTGGAAAGACGAATATAGCAGTGCGGCTTTTTCTGAAAGGCAGCGCCAATACGGGGAGCGTTTTTCCCTGAGCAGTGTTTATACTCCGCAGATCGTAGTGAACGGACAGAAAGAATTTGTAGGCTCTAACAGGGCTCAGTTGAAAACTTCCGTCAATGAAGCGCTTAAGTCATCTGTATCGGATGAAATAAAATTGTCAGTGGCGAAAGAAAATGCTACCACATTGCGGGTTAATTACGAAGTGAATGGCAGCGCTGCGGGAATTTTAAATATTGCACTTGTACAATTAAATGCTACCACGGCGGTTAAACGGGGAGAGAATAAAGGAAAATCCCTGCATCATATTAATATTGTAAGGGCGCTCAAATCCATACAGGTCGGCAATGCTGCAAAAGCTGTAGTTGGGATGCCGGTTCCAGCTGATCTCCAGTTTAAGGATGTTGAAGTGATAGCTTATTTACAGAATAAGAAGGATTGGAAGATAACTGCCGCTACTTTACAAAAGGTGGAATAAGCATTAACCTTCGCGGTTAATTCCCAGCTTTTTCATTCGGGCTTCCAGTGTAGTAGCATTAAGACCAAGAATTTTGGCAGCTCCTTTCTCCCCACTTACTTTCCAATTGGTCTTTTTCAGTATGTCAATGATATGCTGCTTTTCTAAATCTGCCAGGGTGGTAGCTGAAGCTGCTGTACCTGAAGGAGCGCTGGTATTGTCAGCAGGTACCCATTCTCCATATTCCAGTGTATTGCCTCGCGTAAGTATGAGGGCACGTTCAATAATATTTTCCAGTTCCCTGATATTCCCTGGCCAGTCGTAATTCATTAATGCATCCAGTACGTCCGGTTCAACCTTCGATATTTTCTTACCGATCTTGGTTTCATGTTTCTGGCAAAAATGTTTAACCAGTAAAGGAATATCTTCTTTTCTTTTGCGAAGAGGAGGGCAACTAATAGGAAATACATTCAGGCGATAATAAAGGTCTTCACGGAACTCTTTCTTTTCGATGGCTTGTTGCAGGTTGCGGTTAGTGGCGGCAATCACCCGCACATTTACTTTCATCGTTTTGGGATTACCCAGTCTTTCAAATTCGCCTTCCTGCAAAATGCGCAATAGCTTTGCCTGTAACTCAACTGGCAGTTCCCCAATTTCATCCAGGAAAATGGAACCACCATCAGCCAGTTCAAATCGTCCGATCTTTCTTTCCATTGCGCCGGTGAAAGCACCCTTCTCGTGTCCGAATAATTCACTTTCTATCAGATTGGCAGGAAGAGTAGCGCAATTCACTTTTACCAGCGGACGTTTGCTGCGGTTGCTGATATTATGTACAGCCCTTGCAATTAGTTCCTTACCTGTGCCTGATTCACCGAGTATCAAAACAGTAGCATCCGTTGATGCAACCTGTTCTATTTGTTGTAATACTTTTTGGAAATCTTTGCTTTTACTGATGATCTCCTCAAAGTTATTGTTGAGCTTGATCTCCTCCTGCAAATACTGATTCTGAGCTTTCAGTCTTGCCTGTTCCTGTTCCATCAACAC
>JAJKIP010000008.1 GCA_021154405.1 Segetibacter sp.
GGCAGATAGCCATTCTCCTTTAGGGTCAGACCAGTAATCTGTATCTCCGGTTTGAAGTAATATGGCTCTTGGTGCCATTAAAGCTACCAATGCATGCGCATCAAATGGCAGATCATTTACGTGGCTGGCAAAAGAATGATAAGCTGGAGCAAACTGGTAGAAATATCTGGAAGTATCCGTGATGTGTTTGATATTCTCCCCATAGTCACGGCGACTTATTGCTGCTCCGCCTTCTCCTGAACAACTGGCAATAACCAGCTTGAATCTGGGATCACGCACACCTGTCCAAAGAACTGTCTTCCCTAACCTGGAAGTTCCCTGCAGGGCAATGCGGTTATGGTCAATCGAAATATCTTTTTGGAAATAATCCAGAGCCCGGCTAAGGCCCCAGGACCAGGCAGAAATTGCACCCCATTCATTGGGTCCAATCGTAGTTTGGCCCGGTTTCATAAAAGCTTTTCTTATTCCATATTTGATACCATCCTTAAAATCAGGTTCTATATCGCCATAATAAACAGTTGCAACTGCAATACCGGCCTTCATGAATGATTCCACATCAATTTTACCAAAACGAGAAGGCTGATCAGCTTTTACTTTATTGCCCTCTCTTGTCCAGATTGATCCAATCTTCACTCCCGGATCATCCACCACCTGGTTATTGGCAGCAAAATTTACTATCAATAATAAGGGATAGAATTGACTGGTAGCAGGTGGTGTATATATGAGCAGATCCATTTTATTTTGAAAACTGTCATCAGTTAAATAAATGGTTACCTGTTTCCGAATAGCCTTTCCATTAAAGGCAGGTGTGCCTTTGTCAAAAACGATATAGTTAAGGGATTGAGGAGCGTCAGGAACTTTTCCATATTCATTTTCAGCAATTAGTTTTAAGAGTTCCGGCTTTCGGGTTCTGTTCCAGGTACTGGCATCTTTGACTGGCTGTCCATTGGATAATGTGAGTAGATCAGGCAATACATAATTTCCGACACTATCCTCTTTATAGTTAATGGGAAACCCCGCAGATGTTTTGGGCAGGTTCTCTGTTTGTGCTATGATAAAAGAGAATAGTAAGGAAGAGACCGAGAGTAAAAACAGTTTGCGCATGGGATTATTCTATTTGGCCGGTATAAATTTACTGCTTTAGTAGTTGCTGTCGCATCTGCCCCCTCATAAAGTCAGAATACCCGACCAGAAATGGACCATTCACTGGGTATTTTTGGGAAAGCTTTCCGATAGGTATCGGAAGAAAAAATCAAAATCTTAAAATTATGGCACAGTTAAGTCCTTATTTGACCTTCAATAACAATTGCCGGGAAGCAATGAGTTATTATAAAGAATGCCTGGGAGGGGAACTCACCTTAATGCCCGTTCGCGATACTCCTGTATGTGACCAGGTACCGGCAGAATTCCAGGATTCCATCCTGCATTCATCACTGAAGACAGTCGATTTCGAGATCCTTGCATCTGATATGTCACCTGAGAAAGTGATTGTAGGAAATGATGTTCATATCAGTCTCAGTGTTAATTCTGAGAAGGACCTGAATACGCTGTTTGCAAAGCTCTCGGATGGCGGTAAGGTAAAACAACCCATCAATCCAATGTTTTTTGGGCTGATCGGTTCTCTTACTGACAAGTTTGGAAAACATTGGGTACTTACTTTTATGAATTCAAACAGTAAAAATTAAATCTTATGTCCTTCCAGGCATATCTTGATAATATCCAGGCTAAGACAGGAAAATCTGCTGCCGATTTTAAGAAACTTGCAGAGAAAAAAGGATTTCTGATAAAAGGGAAACTGTCGCCTGATGTAAAAGCAGGACAAATTGTGAAATGGTTAAAAGAAGATTTTGAATTGGGACATGGACATTCAATGGCAATATTTGCGTTGTTTAAAGGAATTAAAAAGCCTGGAGATTAATCTTCAGAATTAATATTGTATAGTCAAAAACAAAAGGGCGAAGCATAGAATAATTATTCCATGCTTCGCTCATTTAATTCTCACTTATTCCCTGATCAGCCTGAAGACCTTATCGTCCTTTGGTTTCATAATGATCATGTACAGCTGCATGCCGTCTCTTCACCAGAATTCGATCTCCTGATCACAATCTTTTTGTTATTGGAAGTGAGTATGAGTTCCTGAATTGGTCATATTCAGGGTCCCGTTCACAACTACCTTCTCTGGCACGTTTGATGTATTATTCAGTTAGTAATTATGGTACCAGCTGGCAAATGCTCGTTTAATTCGCAAAAGGCCATAGTATGAAAAGAATCCTGTCGGCAATATTTCTTGTTTTGTCAGGCGTAATTTCCAGGGCCCAGACTATTGATTCTACTGTTATTATGCCAGTTAATGGAACCGTTGCCATTCAACCACCTGATTCATTATCCTTAATTATAAACAATGCGGAACAATCGCCGGGTGATTCAATAAAACATAATAAATATGGGGATATTCTTACCGATGATCCTGCCTATAACCCCCGGTATCCCGTATGGTTACCCGTAACAAGTGTGATAGGAAATGACATTCTTAACTGGGTAGTGGCACGCTATGTATTTAAATACGACTGGGCCAAAACCGGCCCTTCCTATTGGAAAACGAATTTCAAAAAAGGACCGGAATGGGATTCTGATGGATTTGGTATCAATTTTATCGGTCACCCTCATACAGGCAGTTTTTATTTTAATGTTGGACGATCCAACGGATATTCTTTTTGGCAATCACTTCCCTTTGCTATTGAAGGTAGCGCTCTATGGGAATATTTCGGAGAGAATACAAGACCCTCTTATAATGATCTGATCAATACTCCTGTCAGTGGAATGTTTTTAGGCGAAATATTTTACCGTATCAGTTCCAACATACTGGATGATCGTACAAGAGGTGGCCAAAGGGTATTCCGCGAGATACTGGCAGCTATTATCAATCCCACCCGTGCATTCGATCGGTTCAGACAGGGAAAGATGTTTCGTGTAACATCAAAGGAGGTTTATCAGAAAGAGCCGTTGAACATTACGTTATCGGCGGGTATTCATAAAGTAAATGATATTATTGGAAAAGATAACCGCTTTGGAACTGGTTCAACCAATGCAATGTTGAATATGCAGCTGGATTATGGGGACCCCTTCGAGATACGCCATCGAAAACCATTTGATCTTTTCCGGTTACGTGTTGAATTAAGTTATGGTTCAGATCTGAATTTACTGGATCATGTAAATGGATATGGGATATTAGCAGGTAAAAATTTGAGTGAGCACCGGTTGATTGGTCTGTTTCAACACTATGATTATTGGCACAATCCAGTATTCGAAGTGGCATCCCTCGGGTTTGGAGGCGGTTTTATTTCGCAATTGCCCATTGCACATCATTCTTTTATATATTCAAATGCGCACCTCGCAATTGTCCCATTAGCCGGAAATAACAATCAATTCGGCCCTGTAGAATCAGAATTTCGTCAGTATAATTTCGGTGGAGGAATGCAGGCAAAACTTGAAGAGACTATTAATTTTCATAAATGGTGCACCATTGGGTTTACTGCATTTTATTATTGGATTCATACTTACAACGGATTGCCTGGAAATAGTTTGGTGGGAATTTTAAAACCTACAATTAATTTTCGGCTATTCAAAAACCTTGGTATCGGTTTCGAACATCATATCTATCATAATGATCGCTTTTTAAAAGGATCCGATAACCTTCATATCACAAGAACGGAACAAAAACTTTTCCTGCAGTTGTTTCTTGAAGATTCAAAAAGAACAGGAAGATACCACTAAGGGATATCCAGACCATATGTGTTTTTGAACAACTTTCTGTTGTATTTACCTGTTAATCAAACAGTACCACAGATTGACCCTTTTGCCGCTCAACCAGTTATATTCTCGCCTAAACCTCTATTTTACCACTCATCATACATACTTTACCGCTTGTGCAACCGCAAGTCCCGTTTGTCCCTATAAATGTTAATGGATCATTAAAACGCACATAACTTTACTCCTTCAATCAAACAGCAGTATATCTGCTACGTAAAATGAAACCTCAAATATTTCTGGATCACTTTTCTTCCCGGTTAGCGAAACTGGCAAGATTACCGGAAATCTCCAGTCTGTAAATTTTCTCCCAAACAGTAAGGATTAAACCGAATTGATTCCTCCAGCGGGGAAGCAGTAATTCATCAACGTAAACATTTAAGGTTATGCGCAGGATAATCGCATGTGTGATTATTGGCCTGGGGCTGCTTATTGCCCTTAATCACTGCAAGAGTAAAAAAATCAAATCCGTCATTAAGCTCAAAAAAGAAAAACTGGATTCTTTGCGTGCAAGATGGAATTATAACAAAGCAGTTATTTTTTTTCCCTTGCCTGCATTGTTGATCAATTGCGGAAAAGAAGGAATACTAAATGAGTAAAAGCTAACGGCTAACAAGCCGGGATATTTAATAAACCTAAAACAACCATTATGGCAAGCATTGGAAAAAAGATCCTGTCTGCGTTCGTGGAGTTAAAGGAGGAAGAGAAATCTGCTCCTGTTGATTCCATCAAAGTTACGCCTGACTATACTGAAACTACCGTAAAAACTTACCAGTCTGTTGAAAGGGACGACAGGTTCGTACAGTATTTCGAAAAACTGTTCAAGGATGCAAATCTTCCTGGTCCGGATTATTTCGAGTTTTCAAAAATGATTGAGGCCATGAGCAGTGTTCCTGATGAAAAAGCAAGATATGTTGCTGCCTTTGCAGGACTGAGTGTGCAGGGACTTGATAAAGCAAAGTTATTATCAACTGCTGCTGACTACCTGCGGGTCCTGAATGCGGATGCTGCAAACTTCGGTTCAACCGTTGATGCTGCATTGCAGGAAAAGGTCTTCTTAAAAAGGAAGGAGACTGAAGAAAAGGCAATGCGAATTGAACAGCTTAAGAGTGAGATCAATGAGTTGCACAGGCAGATTGAAGTATTGAGCAGTGAAATACGAGAGAATGAAGCGAAGATCGAAAATAATAGCGGAAGTTATAAACGGGAATCTGAAACTATGAAAATGCGAATTGAGAAGGATATGGAAAGAATTAAACAACACATAAACTAAAAACACAAACATGAACAACACTTTAAATCAAATCAAAAGACCTGGCTGGTTCTCCGAGCCAAAAAATCTTGCCACAACGGTGATAGGATTATCGCTGGCAGCAGGCCTTGCCTATGGTTTCCTGACTTTCGTGTTACCCTGGCTGGTAACCGTAACCTGGAACCTGGTTAACCTGATCATAGGGGGAGCTGTACTGGGCTTTTCACTCATGATCGTCACAAACAGAAAATTCTGGAGAGCATTAAAATACTTCTCCGAATTCATCGCCAATTATACCATTGGTATAGCGATCGAGCTGAACCCGTTCAACATTCTTGAAGCCAAGATTGATCAGGGTTATAAAGACCGAAAGACCCTTTTCCACCAAAGCGCCAGACTTAAAGGCAAGCAATCTGAGCTGGTGGATAAGCTCAATGAAAAGGAAAAGGAACTGAAGCTGAATGCGCAGAAGGTAAAGATCCTGCAAACGGAGAAAGGTAATCCCAGGCAAATTGATCTTTATGCAAACAATGTTTTGCGTTGCCGCGAATACATCGATAATGTATCTCCAATTGTTGGTGACCTGGATAAGCTCACAAAATTCGCTGATATGGCTTATGAAGAGAGCGGTATCATGCTGGAGGATGCAAAGCTTGACCTGGAAGCAAAAAAGGATCTGTATTATTCAGTAACAACTGGTTTATCTGCAGTTAGCAGTGCCATGAAGGCTTTTAAAGGTGATGATGACCTGAACCGTGATGCAGAGAAAGCACTTGCGATATTGAAAGAAAGGATCGGCGAAAAGATCGGTCATATCAAATCAGCCATTGATGTTACCTCCCGATTAATGGACGACCAGATTCTGGAAGACAAGGCCAAATCAGCCCAGGCTGTAGAGATGATCAACAGCTTTGATCTGAACAAAGACTTCAACTATGGCAAGGATGCTCTTGAAGCCAATAAAGACAGCGGCAGACTGAAAGGTGTATCCATACCTGACAAGTACAGAGGGCTGCTGGAATAATATCTGATTGTTTACACCTATGGGTATTCATGCGTGAAAACTTTTGAGTTGGTTAGCTGACTCATCTGCATGAATGGAAGATCGATGACCCGCCGATAAACGGATATCACTGGTAAAAAGCCGTGTGATAGGGCCGAATGCCCAAACCATGTCCTGTAAAAAACCAAAAACAAATTATAAAAAGAAAAAACATACAACTATGTCAGTAAAAGTAAAACCAGCTGGAAAAATTTTAATCATTGGTGCAGTAGTCGCTGTAGGTATTCTTGGAGTTCGCTGGTACCAGGCAAGACCGAAAGAAGTGACTCAATCTGTAGAGGTAGGTAAAGTAACCCTGCCAGATGCATCCAATGCATCATTAAGTGAAAACGCGGTAAAGTTTCCTTTACCTACTAATTCACCTGCCGTAAATGGTGGTTTGCAAATTACCTGGGAACGTATGGCCTGGAACAGCCAGTTTTCCGGAATGTATGCGAATGGTGGGGTACGTACTACTAAAGGCTCATTGTTTGACAATGCCAAACTGGATGTAACCTATGTGAGGCAGGACGACTGTAACAAGCAGATGGCTGACCTTGCAAAGTTTGCAAGTGATTACAGGAACAACCCGAATGCTACTGGTGTGCTGATCACCTTTATGGGTGATGGTATGCCAGCATTCATGACATCATTGTCGAAAGAGCTTGAATCACTGGGACCTGAATATCAGCCTATCATTTTACCAGTTACCCATGGTAAATCATATGGGGAAGACCAGGTGATGGCTCCTCCATTGTGGAAGCAGGACCCGCAAAATGCGATTGGTAAATGTGTTGCAGGTGTATTGCGCGACGGTGATATTAACATATTGCTGAAATGGGCTGGTGATAATGGTATCAAGGTAAACCCAGATGAAACCACATATGATGCAACAGCTATTAACTTGATCGCAGCGAATGATTTCCTTGATGCGCCTAATAAGTACATCACAGGATATTCAGAGAAGCGTAAAATAGTAGTGAATGGTAAAACAACAGGAAAGGATACTACGGTGGGTGTGGATGCTGTTGCCACCTGGACTCCTGGTGACGTAAACATTGCTACAAAGAAAGGTGGACTGATAACTATTGCCAATACAAGGCAGTATGCATCTCAAATGCCTAACCAAAGCATTGCGATCAAGAAGTGGGCTTATGATCACAGAACGGATATTGAGAACATGATCATTGCACTGGCGCAGGCTGGTGATCAGGTAAGATCATTCAATGAGGCAAAGGAATTTGCCGCTAAAGTGAGTGCAGAAGTATATAAAGAGCAGGATGCTACTTACTGGATGAAATATTATGATGGTGTACAGGAAAAGGATATCCAGGGGTTGAAGGTAGACCTGGGTGGATCAATGGTGTTTAACCTGGCGGATATGGCCAATACCTATGGATTAGGTAATGATAAGATTGACAGGTATAAAGCGGTATACAATACGTTCGGTAACCTGATGGTGAAAATGTATCCGGCGATGATGCCAACCTTTATGCCTTATGAGAAAGCAGTGGACAAATCATTTTTGTTTTCTGTGATCTCCAATCACCCTGAGTTGATGGAAGGCAAGGCCATTGAGACGAAGTATGCAAGCGAGATAACTGCTGAAATTTCATCGAAATCTTACAGTATCGAGTTTGAAACAGGTTCTTCCACAATCAGGCCTTCATCCTATAAACTCCTCAATGAAATATTTGAGAGTGCTGTTGTTGCAGAAGGACTGAAACTGGGTGTGTATGGTCATACGGACAATAAAGGATCTGATGCTGTTAACCAGCCATTGTCTGAGCAACGTGCGAATGCGGTAAGGGACTATTTGTTGAAGAAAGGCATTGTAGAAAACCGGGTTGAGGCAAAAGGTTTTGGATCCAGCAGGCCGATTGCGGATAACAATACCGAAGCTGGTAAAAGCAAAAACCGCCGGGTAGAAATTGTATTGGGTGAGTAAGGAGTGATGATGATGTGGGTCGTCCCACCGGAGGTGGGACGACCCTTTCTGAAATAGAAATTGAATTAGGTGTAAACCATAAACAAGAATGAGAATGAAAAATATATTTCATCCCTATAAAATGATCAGCCGGCAGACTTTCATCATAATGGTGATACTGCAGGTAGTGATCACGATTACCTTATGGCACACAATGGCTTCCGGGTTAATACCCAGACCAGGAAATGTGGCAGAGGCTTTCTGGGGATTATTACAGACGAGATTGCTGATGGATAACATATTGGTGAGTCTGGCGCTGACAATGAAGGCTATGTTTTATTCCATTGTGATCACACTGTTCTTTTCCTATTTATCTGTGATGCCATTTTTCAGGAGTATTGCTCAGTTCATTATCAAATGCCGTTACCTTACGTTAACAGGATTGATATTCATATTTACCCTGTTAACACAGGATGGTAGCGAGCTAAAACTGTCATTGCTGGTATTTGGTATTGTACCCTTTTTCGTGACATCATTCATGTCTGTGCTGAATGGCATTAACAGGCAGGAGTACGATTTGTGCA
>JAJKIP010000009.1 GCA_021154405.1 Segetibacter sp.
CAGGACGAGATCGACAATATAATTGGCAATCTGAGCAAGAAAGAAGCCACCTCCCTTAGTGAGTTGCTGGATAAGATAAGGGCCAGGTAAACAGCAATTTATGTTTTGATTAACCCCGCTTGAATTACCTTTGTCTTTTACATCATCCCACTTTTGAAAACATGAGGCTACTTCTTGCAGGTTTGATTTTATGCTTTTGTTCTTCCGCCTTTTCCCAACCTAAATATGAATTTCGGGGAGTATGGATTGCCACCGTTGACAATATCGATTGGCCGAAACGTGGCGTAACCGATGTGGCCCAGCAAAAGGCTGATTTTATCCGGATACTGGACCTTCACCAGCGCAATGGCATGAACACTATGGTTGTTCAGGTGCGCCCTGCCGCCGACGCTTTTTATCCATCTCCATATGAACCCTGGAGTCAGTGGCTTACAGGAGTGCAGGGCAAAGCCCCCTCACCTTATTATGACCCTTTACAGTTTATGATCGAAGAAACCCATAAAAGAGGAATGGAGTTTCATGCATGGCTCAATCCTTACAGGGCCAATTTTAATATCAAAACTGCTTCCATCGCCAAAAATCATATAACCAGAGTTCATCCAGAATGGTTCATTACTTATGGCGACACTAAATATTTTGATCCCGGTAACCTGGAAGGACAAAAGTTTGTAGAAAATGTGGTGCGTGACATTGTTAAACGTTACGAGGTGGATGGCATTCACATGGACGATTATTTTTATCCTTACCCTATTGGAACCAAAGAATTCCCCGATGGCGCCAGTTACAAAAAATCAGGAACTACCCTTTCAAGGGCCGACTGGAGAAGAAGCAATGTAGATACGATTATTCACCAGCTGAGCATTATAATCAAAGAAGAAAAACCGCTATGCAAATTTGGGGTCTCTCCTTTTTGTGTCTGGCGGAATAAGAGCCAGGATCCTGAAGGAAGTGATACCAAAGCGGCTATTAACAATTATGACGATCTCTATGCCGATATACTGCTTTGGCTGAAGAATGGATGGATTGATTATGTAACACCGCAATTATACCTGGAAATAGGCAATGAAAGGGTAGATTATGCTACAATGGTGGATTGGTGGGCCAACCACAGCTATGGACGTCATGTTTACATTGGCCATGGGATCTATCGGGCGTATGAACGAAACAAGGCGTGGAAGAGTCCGGACGAGTTGCCCAACCAGATCAAATTGCTTCGCGAAAATCCCAATATACAGGGTAGCCTTTATTTCAGCAGCAAAACTTTTGATGGCAATCCGAATGGCTGGAATGATTCACTTCGTAATAATTATTATCGTCTGCCCGCCTTAATTCCTCCAATGGATTGGCTCCAGACAAAGCGCCTGGAGAAGCCAGATTCACTGGAAGTAGGTTACCTGAATACCGATATAAGAAAGCCGGAATATACATTGATTGCTTATCGTCGCAAAAGCACCTATGATGTGCGTGCCATGATTGTTTATATATCTCCGAAAAAAGAAGAAGTATTGTCCAGGTCCAGTAAGGCCTTGAAATTTGTGGTCACAGAGAACAAGCGCAACAACGCCATTGCCTTTAATGAATTTTCTCCCGCTGATTATTATAAAAAGGAAAAGAAATACTTTGTTGGCAGCTCTTTTGAATATAAAAATGGAGGAGAAAGCGAAGTGAGTAATGTGATTACGGTAACCCGTCAAAAGAATGGCTCGGTCAGTTTTAGTAAACCATAATCGTTTAGCTCACCAGGGCCTCCTGGAGTAGTTTGGCTTCTGTTCCAGGTAATTCGTGTATTCCAGGGATCCCAATCTAAACCGAAGGGGAAGGGAAGTTGCCTTTTCAATTTGCCATTCCTTTCGGCAGAAAAAGCCAAGCTGACTTACATAATAATCTGGAGTCAAAAAAGACTGATATTGTGACGATGGAATAAAAAGCTTCGTTTCAGCTGCAATATTGCCACACCCGGAAGGAAGAAAATAAATCGAACCTAAAGGCATTACAAGCCGCTTCACAGGACTTTTTATCAGGTAACCAGAAATATTCTCTCCTGCCACCAAGGCCCTGTAACCGGTGTAATTAGGTGGGAATACAGGAATTTTTTCCACAATTTTTTCCTGGCCTAAAATTTCCCCACAAAACAGGAAAATCAACACAACAACTCCAAAAAAATACCGTTGCATCATCTGAATCAATTAGTTTTGTAAATTTACGGCTCGATTTTTGATTAATGGCCGGATTTTTGGAAAAACTTCTAGCCTAAATGCCCCCATAGCCTATGGCCCTTAGCCAAACATTACAACAGAAGCTGTTACAGAAGCTGTCCCCCCAGCAGATTCAATTGATGAAGCTGCTGCAGGTGCCTACAGCCAACCTGGAAGAGCGTATCAAGGAAGAACTGGAAGAGAACCCAGCCCTGGAGCTTGATGAGGAGAAGCATGATGATAACCAGGAAGACCATGATGAGTTTTCATCCGAAAACGCGGAAACTGAATATGAGGAAAAGAGTGGAAGCGAGGAAGAGTACGAGAACCTGGATGTGAGTGAATATGTAAGGGAGGGAGACGATGATGTAGCTGATTATAAGCTCCGGGACGATAATTACTCGGATGATGAACAAAAACAGATCCCTTTTAAAACAGAAGCCAGTTTTTACGAAACTTTATTGAACCAGTTAGGGTTGCTCAAACTGGATGAAAAAGAACAGAAGATCGCTGAGCATCTTGTAGGAAGTATTGATGAAGATGGTTATTTAAGGCGTGAAACTGCCTCCATTGTTGATGACCTTGCTTTCCGTCAGAATATTATCGCCACAGATCAGGAAGTGGAAGCCATCATTCAGCGCATCCAGCATTTTGATCCGCCGGGTGTTGCAGCCCGTGATCTGCAGGAATGTCTTCTCCTTCAATTGCAAAGACAAAAAGACGAAGCCCGCATTGCTGACGGTAATGGAAAGAATATTGATATCGCCATCATGGCGCTTACCAAATACTTTGATGAGTTTACCAAGAAGCACTATGAAAAGATCCAGCGCGGTCTCAATATCAATGAAGAACAGCTGAAGGAAGTAATGCAGCTGATCATTAAACTTAATCCCAAACCAGGTGGAAATATCGGCGGCATCAACAAAGCTGAAAGTTATGTAGTGCCTGATTTCTTCATTCTGAATAACGCCGGCAAACTTGAACTCACCCTTAACTCACGGAACGCACCTGAACTTCGAATCAGCGAAGGGTACAGGGATATGATGAAAGAATATGACAGGGGCGCCAAGAAAGACAAGAGGCAGAAAGAAGCGGTGCTGTTCATCAAACAAAAGATCGATGCAGCCAAATGGTTCATTGATGCCATCAAACAACGGCAGCATACCCTGCTCAGCACCATGACTGCCATCATGAATCACCAGCATGATTTCTTTATTACCGGTGATGAAACTTCCCTGAAGCCAATGATCCTGAAAGATATTGCAGAGAAAACAGGGCTTGATATTTCAACAGTGAGCCGGGTAGCCAATAGTAAATTTGTCCAAACGGAGTTTGGTACCTATAGGCTGAAATTCTTTTTCTCTGAATCCCTGAGTACGGAAAGTGGTGAAGAGGTTTCTACCCGCGAGGTTAAGAAGATCCTGAGCGACCTGATAGAAGGTGAGAGTAAGAAACATCCGCTGAGTGATGAGCGGCTCACCGAATTATTACAGGAAAAAGGATATAATATCGCCCGCCGCACAGTAGCTAAATACCGCGAACAATTGAATATACCTGTAGCAAGATTGCGAAAGGAACTTTAGTACAGGATTCATAGCTGATTGCTTTGGCTGGTAGGGAAGAACCACCATGAAAAAATTTTTCGTCTATTTAGCCATCATTGCTTCCCTTTATTTAGCTCCGAATTCTTCTATTGCCCAGGTAATGCCAGTTAATGAAAATGATCTTTCAGGGAAATATCCGTTTATCAGTACGGTATTCAACCGTATCAGCAATAACTCAGGGCTGGATTCATTCTACCAGAAATTACACCGTCTAAAATCAGGTAGCAGCGGTACGGTATCAATAGTACATATTGGCGATTCCCATATCCAGGCAGATTTCCTGACTGCGGTTGTGCGTAACGGTCTGCAGGATTTTTTTGGAAATGCAGGTCGTGGCCTGGTCTTTCCTTATCAGTTAGCCCAATCCAATTCTCCCGATGATGTATTCAGCAGTTCATCCATCCGATGGCAATTTAACCGGATTGCACACCCTGAAATTCCTGTCAGCTACGGCATTTCCGGATACAGTATTAAAACATCAACAGCAAGCGCCAGTTTTCAATTATCGTTACGAGGTTTGGCGCGACCATTTACCCGGGTCAGGCTTTTTGCCGATTCACTTGCCGAATGGACCCTTAAGCCAGTTGATAATGATTCGATATTTGAGATGGAAAAAATCCCGGGTTGTAATTGCACAGCGATTGAACTCGATAAAGAGAATACAGGGTTTAATATATCGTCGCAGACGCCTGAGGTACCTAAAATAGTCTACGGTGCTTCCCTTGAGAATGATAACCCGGGTATCATTTATCATACGATTGGTGTAAATGGTGCCCGTTTTGACCAATTCAATCTTGCTGATCTCTTTTGGCAGCAATTACCCGCACTTAAAGCTGATCTTTTTATAATATCTCTCGGCACAAATGAAGCGCAATGGGACGCTTTTCCGGCAACAGCTTTTAAAAAAACACTTCAGAAATTTATTGAGAAGCTAAAAGCCGTATCTCCACAGGCCTGCATTTTATTTACCACCGCCCCTGACAGCTATAAGGGAAGAAGAAATAATGGGGTTTTAAGGGATCTCAATAGTGCGATAATTAATTACTGTAATAGCAATTACCTTCCGGTATGGGACCTCTATCGCATTACCAATGGGTATGGCTCTGCTTATAGCTGGGCAAGGAGAGGGCTAATGACCAGCGACAGGATACATTTTACGCCGGAAGGGTACCGTGTACAGGGTAGCCTGCTTTTGTCTGCAATAGGTAAAGGGTATAATGGATACACCAGTGTTAAGCGCTGAAAGTTAAAATTGGAGGGGAATCCATGATTTTTTCAGTTTTCTTTGGTCTAAATCAGGTTCCCGGCAATCTAAATACAACCGTGTGCCATTCATGCTCAAGCCACCTTTGAGTCAAGATTTAGTTTCGATTGAACTAACTTTTATCGGCATGTAGATGATAACCTTACCTTTTAAAAATTCCTGTGATGAGTGGTCAAGAGTTGTTATGTCTTTATTTACCATTCCGTTTTTTTATAATTTATGAAGCTTTTATTGCTATTATTATTGCCGGTTAGTGTTGTTTGCCAGGATAGCTCGCTTGTAAGGTGGAATGCTAAAAAAAAGGGTAAATCACCTACGGATATCTCTTTTGTTATTACTGCTGATATTAAGAAGGGATATTTTATTCACCCCTGTGAAAGCTGTTCATTTAATGATTGGAATGATACCAAAGAACCCACAGATATTGACTTCTCTGATGACTATAATTGGTCAGTAAAACTGGTTTTCTGTATGAACAATTACAAACTAAGGTCTAGATTCTATAAGGAAAAGGACAAGGATGTAACTTTTTACAGGGTGGATTGCAGGGTCTACAATAAGATGAAATTATTTCGTGGGATTGAACTGGCTCCTTCCGATGGCGCTATTAAACGATATACAGATTCTTTACAAAAGAAAGAAAATGCGTCAGACAAAGAAGAAAAGAAAAGAGAAAAACAAATAAAAGACGCTGCTAAAACACTGGCTGCTACATTGACTCCCCCAAATGACCTATTGCTCACTATCCGTTATGAGGTGGCGGAACAAAAACAGGTAAATGTTATCTCGGTTCCCAATACTTATAAAACCAGGAAAGTCTGGGGTTGGAAAAAAACTCCCAGGCAGTTAAAAAACAAAGAATCAGCTCCTGCTAAAACTGAAGATAAATAGGCATTACCGGCTCTGCTGCCTTGAAATAACCATATAGCAGCAAAAAAGCAAAAAATATGACCAGGTAAGCGATCATTGGTACGCGCTGAAAACGGTTAATGATATAATCTGGAAATTTATCAGGTATCAGGTGCAGCAAATAGGCCAGTGCCATAATATATAAAACTGTCTGATAATTTTTAAAGAACGGCACCCAGAAAGAGAAGCTGAAATCGTGAGCAATCTGGTAGATCATGATCATGGCCGTATTAAAATCAGCTGCTTTAAAGAAGATCCATGTAAAGCAAACAAAATGAAAGGTGACCAGAGTCATGATAATTTTATAAACCCATGTTCGCTTTGTTCTTGCTAATGATCTCCCGGTAATCAGCATCCATACTTTATGTATCCCCAGACCCACGCCATGCAATGCTCCCCAGATAATGTAAGTCCAATTTGCGCCATGCCAGAAGCCACCCAGTAACATGGTCGTTAAAATATTCATGCTGGTGGAAATACCTTTTTTGTCTCTACTAATAGCTGCAGGTAATACAAATAACAAAATAATACCCCCTGTTATTGATAGAGATTGCCACCAGATAAGATTAAACATATTCATGGTGGCTAGCGTAATCGCTATAAAAAATATCATGGGAAAGAACCAGGTACCAAATGTATCTGTTCTGTTACCTCCAAGGGGTATGTATAGATAATCGCGCAACCATGATGAGAGGGAAATATGCCATCTTCTCCAGAACTCTGTAATATTCCGGCTTTGATAGGGAGAGAGAAAATTTGGGGGTATGGTAAAACCCAGCCATCTGCCAATTCCAATTGCTATATCACTATAGCCACTAAAGTCGCAGTAAATAACTACCGCAAATCCATATATGGCAAAGAGATTTTCCAGTCCTGTATAGCGGCCGGGATCGTCAAATATATAGTTTACAAAATTCAACGTGATATAATCTGAAATGATCAGCTTTTTGAATAAACCGGAAATGATCAGGTAAAAGCCTTTCGCGAAATCTGTTTCAGTGATTACATATGGTTTATTGATCTGTGGAACAAAATCATGCGCACGAACAATGGGACCCATTACCAGTTTTGGGAAAAAGGAAAGAAATAAAAGATAATCACTGAATTTTCTGGCTGGTTCAAAATGACCCCGATACACATCAATCGTATAGCTCAGGTTCTCAAACGTATAAAAGGAAATTCCTACTGGTAACAGGATATTCAAAGGATTGAACCCGGTATGAAGGAATTCATTACTGAGTGAAATAAAGAAATTTGTATACTTGAAATAGAAAAGCATGCCCAGGTTGAAAAAGATACTGAGCACAAGCAGGAAGTTTTTCATACCCTGCTTCTTTTGACGGAATATGGCATTGGATAGAACAAAATCGACGATGGCAGATAGAATTACCAGCACCACAAAACTGCCACTTGCCTTATAAAAGAAATAAAGAGAGAAAAGGCAGAATATATATCGTCTTATTGCCATCTTTTTACGAAAGGCAAAATAGACCGTGATAAATACGGCAAAGAATAAAACAAAAAACCCATTGTTGAACAGCAGGGGGTTATCCTTATCATAAAGAAACTGGCGGAGAAAAGCTTGCAGGTCGAACGATGGCATGAGGTGGTGTTAATTGGGTTGTTTGAGTGAGTGAACATACTTCTCATAATCCCTCATCATCGCCTCAAATAAATATTGCCCAAGTATTTGTGCTCCCCTGAAATTAGGATGGATAAAATCTTTGTTGGCCATTGGTGGCTTTAATTGGCCCCATTCTACAATGGTATTGGCCCCACCCATGGAAGCATATTGGTTATAGAATTCACTGCCTGTCTCATAAGCGACCTGGGCCTGTGTGCGTATTAATGAATCAATCCCAATGGCGGTTTTATATTCACCATTATACCTGAATGCTCTGTCGGCTGTGCTAATCACCAACAGCTCACTATTAGGAAAACAATGCTGGATCTTCCGGAGCACCGGCCTCATGATCTCACCATACCACCCAAATGCGGTGTCATTGGGACGGAACAGAAGATTTACACCATATTGAACTACTATCAGGTCATAGTCATTATTTGCAGCAACTGAGCGGAGGAAGGAAGAATCCAACTTTCCCAGTTCTATTCCACTCACTCCACGGAATGGGAAATTATCAACGAATACGCCTGAATCCGATTCAAAGCTGACACCATATAGTGGCAGTTTGTCATTATTGACAGCCAGCTTCACTGATCTGCCTTTATCATTGCCCAGGACAATGCGATTGAATAGCTGTTCTCCTTTAACGGTAAATGGCTTATTATTGGCAGAGATGGTAACAGGGTTATTGGTGGCGCCACAAAGCAGGCTCTTTTCAATAAGTACTGAATCGTTAGAAAAGCTTTGATCTCTTAACTGTACCCAGCCATCGTCTGTATGGAATATATGCCCTGATAAAAAAAGACGATTGCTTTTCCCTTCCCGGAAATTTTCTTCTGACCAGGTTTCTGAACAATCTGTATATGCTGATATCCTGTATTTTGCAACAGGAGAGTTGATTGGAACAAACCCAACTCCGCATCCACCAAAGCTATCCTGTAATTCTTTGCGGAGGGTTTGGGAGATAAGATCTCCTTCAATCATACTGTCTCCAAAATAGGCGACCCTGATCTTTCTTTTCTTTCCTGATTTAAGATCGTGGAGTTTTTCAGCAAATTTTTTTAATGCAGGCTGATTGGTATCAGCATTAAAATTGGTTATCAGTTTTGCGGTGTTATACAATTCAAAATCGTAAACAGGAGCAAATACCGAATCACTCTTGATATGTACGGTGTCTTTCTTTGGAACAGGAGGATGATAGACATACCTTTTAGGTTTTACCGGTGCTTTGACAACTTCAGATACCAGGTTAACTCTTTCAAAAGGTGACCATTTGAATTTATAGTAGATAGACAGCCATGAAAAGACTATAAATAATCCGACACTGCCAATGACAAAAAAAAGGACACGCCGGTTGCTGTTCATATTTAGATGACTAGAAGGTACCTGAGAGTTTGGATTTCCTGATGGCAGCAGTTATCTTTTGTTTCCACCCTTCCGGATCTTCAGAGTAACCGTGCCTGCTCATTTCATCGAGCCATAAATGATAATTCATGTTACCCTTCAACTTATCATAATATTTTCTTTTCTTCAACAGCTTGCAGAAGGCATGGTAGGAATCAGCTGCACTCTTGAATTGTTTGTATCTGGACTTAATTCCATTAGTTTTTAAAAGATCATTTTTCCCCACTATGCCAAAATGATTATGGAGCAATTTGCTGTTTCGACTGGTGCCTGCTCCTGATTCAATAATGGCCACTCCTAAAATCACTGCGGTTGGGATCTTGTATTCTTCAGAAAGGGAATCAGCCAGCGGCTTGTATTGTTTAATATATTTTGATTGGGCAAGTGCAAATTGAGATGCCAGCATCAATAATATGAACAACGTTTTTCTACGCCATTTTTCAATGGAGATATGCGTTATGGATTGGATATTGAGCATTCAGGGGTAAATATAATAAGCAGTTTTGTTTTTTCTAAATCGTTTAAATTGCAAAAAAATTGTGACACTGATGGAAAGCAAACTGGTTGTAGACAGGGAAAGTGGACTGAAGGAATTCAATGAGTTAAATCATCAACCGCAAAACCTTGTAATACGTGCAGTTGCAAAGGTTATTTCTTATATTTTTCATCCGCTTTTTGTACCTGTTTATATTGCCTGGTTCCTGTTAACTGTACAGCCTTATTTATTCAGCAGCGGTTCACCTTCCCAAAAAATGCTGAAGCTGCTTCAATTCTTTATCATGTACAGCTTTTTCCCCCTGGTAACGGTATTGCTCGCAAAAGCGCTTGGTTTCCTGAGCAGTATCTACCTAAGGACGCAGAAAGACAGGATTATCCCCTACATCGCCTGTGGTATTTATTATTTCTGGATGGCGTATGTATTGCGCCATTTGCCGGATATGTCAAGGGAAGTGGTGCAATTATCTATTGCCATTTTTGTTGCGTCATCTGCTGGTCTTATTGCCAATATTTATATGAAAGTTAGCATGCATGCCATGTCTATGGGAATACTGGTGATCTTTATATTGATGCTTGCCAGTATGCAGGGCGAAAATTTCAATATGTATATAGCTGCATCTATTCTGCTGGCTGGTATTGTTTGCACCTGCCGGTTAATTGTATCTGATCACAGTTCCCGGGAGATCTATACTGGATTGATGATCGGGGCGTTTTCCCAGTTACTGGCACCCTGGATTGACCGGATACTTCCCTGAAATCATATTGATCTGTTGTTAAACTTTACTGGGATTCTTCTGTGAGTAAATCACTTCCTGCCATTGTAATCAGATCGATTTTTTGTACACCTTAAACGCTTATTTTGTTCGATCCGTCATTTTAAATGTTTCCTTTTAACTGATCAGGCTTTTCCCATCTTACCTTTACTCCTTATTATTTTTTTAAAAATATTTTCCAAAATTTATTAGTATTTAAAAACTAAATACTTTAGTTTTGTTGTTTATTTGTTTATAAAATTTATTACGGAAGGGCACTCTAAATATTAATTTTGGCTATGGCAAAAACTGAAAAAACTACCGAAATGTCAAACAACAACAGCGAAAAGCTGAAAGCATTGAAGCTTACCATCGACAAGATCGATAAAGATTTTGGCAAAGGCAGTGTCATGATGATGAATGAGAAAGGAGAATCACAAATTGAAGTGGTTTCCACCGGGTCCATTGGGCTGGATGTAGCCCTGGGTATCGGGGGCCTGCCAAGAGGCAGAGTGGTTGAGATATACGGTCCAGAATCATCTGGTAAAACTACTATAGCCATTCATGTAATCGCCGAGGCACAGAAAAAAGGGGGTATGTGCGCCATTATAGATGCTGAGCATGCTTTTGACAATTCCTATGCCCGAAAACTGGGTGTAGACGTAGATAATCTATTGATTTCCCAGCCTGATTACGGTGAACAAGGCTTAGAAATTGCCGATCGTCTGATCCTCTCCGGGGCCCTGGATGTGGTTGTAATTGACTCTGTAGCAGCCCTGGTTCCAAAAGGGGAACTGGAGGGTGAAATGGGAGACAGCAAGATGGGCCTCCAGGCCAGGCTGATGAGCCAGGCTTTGCGTAAGCTTACTGCAACCATTTCCAAGACAAATACCATCTGTATATTCATTAACCAGCTCCGGGAAAAGATAGGGGTTATGTTCGGTAATCCTGAAACCACTACCGGCGGTAATGCCCTGAAGTTTTACTCATCTGTGCGCCTGGATATCAGACGCATGTCGCAAATTAAGGATGGGGATGAAGCGGTAGGCAACCGGGTAAAAGTTAAGGTCGTTAAGAACAAGGTAGCTCCTCCTTTCAGGGCTGCTGAGTTCGATATTATTTTCGGTGAGGGAATTTCCAAAACCGGCGAGATCATTGACATGGGTGTTGAATTGGGCATTGTGCAAAAAAGCGGTAGCTGGTTCAGCTACAATACCGATAAATTAGGTCAGGGCCGGGATGCTGTAAAGCAGCTACTGATGGATAATCCAGAACTCGCTAAAGAAATTGAAACAAAGATCAGGGAGAAGATAAAAGAGGCGCAGGCAGTATAAATTTTTAGTACGCGCCGGAAAGTTTCGGCGCGAATGGGTTAGTAAGATAAGGGCCGTCCCGCTTTGCGGGCACGGCTTTTACATTTTTTAACAGGCTAGACATTTGAATCAATGTTTAAACATTGTACATTTGTCCACCGGATTTGTAGAATTATACCTTTATGGCAAATACACCCGCTGTTATGAGAGGCCCTGGCAAATGGGTTATAGTCTTATTAGCAGCCATTTTATTTATTGCGTTCTTTATTACCTGGGTTTCATGGGATAAAATAGCTATCACCGGTTCTGATATGCCCAACGGCAATTTTTTCAAAATCGCAGATGAGCAATTCAAACTGGCCAATCCTTTTCCACAGTTCAATTTTGCAATGCCCCTCCTTTGGCTTATCCCCGCATTTGCCATAATCACCGTATTATTAACCATTGGGAATAAGAGAAATGCATTGGCTGCCAGTATTGCGGGCATTTTAGCCCTGTGTCTGGTTTCGATTTATGTTTTTTTTACGAATGTTTTAGTTGATCTCGGCGTCTCAAAGTCTTACGGGGTTGGTTTTTACCTGACAATTATTGGGGCTGCGGGAATTATTCTTGCCAGTTCCCAGGGCTGGGGTAAAAAGATAATCTGGTTATTGATCGGTCCATTGGCGGCCTATTTAAGTTTCACGTTTGCCGAAAAATACGTGTTTGATGAAAAACAGGAGAATACATCGAACACTACATCAGATTATACGGTTAATGCCACTGACCTGATAAAAGAATTCCAGGCAAGTGATAGCGCAGCCAATGCCAAATACCGGGAAAAGATCCTGACAGTAAATGGTACAATATCAGAGCTCGAGAATCCAAATGATTCAACAGCGAATATCAAGTTCACAGATTCTTCCGGCTCCTATGCCATATTCCCATTTCTCGGAGAATCTGTAACAGAAGTAAAGAAACTGAAGGCCGGAGATAAAGTATCAGTCAAGGCTTCCTGTAGCGGAGGGGTATTAAGTGAGATCCTGGGAACTGAATCAATTAGTTTTAAAAGATGTGTATTAAATAATAAATAACCTAACCTCACCCAACAAAAAACAAATAACAAATGAAAAAAACTATTTTAATCCTGGCTTTAGTAACGCTGACAGGCAGTCTGTTTGCCCAAAGGAAAACTACAACTTCTGCAACTGTTTCTTTTAATGCAACTACCTCTATCGATAATCTTCCCAAGGCGGATAATAAAACAGTAATTGCAGCAATAGACACCAAGACTGGTGTTGTACAGTTTGAAGCCAACGTAAAGAGCTTCGCATTTGCCAACCCTACCATGCAGGGTCACTTCAATAGTGACAGATGGATGAACTCTGATGCATTCCCTACGCTGAGTTTTAAGGGGACTATCACCAATTTATCTGATGTTAATCTTGCTAAAGATGGTTCCTATACTGCAAACGTTGACGGAACTCTGAGTATTAGAGGAAAAGAACAAAAAATTACAGTGCCGGCTAACATTACTGTCAAAGGTGGAGTTATCTCAGCTACATCTGATTTTTCCGTTAAACTGGCTGACTATGAAATTTCTGGTGCTCCTGTAGAAGCCGGAAAAGTTTCTAAAGAACCCAAAATCAGCGTTTGGGCTGAATTCAAATAATATTTCTTCTTCCATATCAAAGGCCTTCCCTGCAGAGGGAAGGCTTTTTCATTTTTTGCAGCGCTTCCACGTTCAATAATCTATCTTGTGACGACAAAAAATGACTGATGAAGAGAATACTCAACAGCCGTAAAAGCATCGCCCTGGTTGCACACGACAATATGAAAGATGAATTGATAGAATGGGCGCTTTTCAATAAAACTGATCTATCCAAACACCATCTGTTCGCCACAGGCACAACAGGAACCCTCCTTGAATCAGTATTAGACCAACCCATCATCAAATTTTTGAGTGGCCCGCTGGGAGGTGATCAGCAGATTGGAGCCAGTATTGCAGAAGGAAAGCTGGATGTACTTATTTTTTTCTGGGATCCAATGGAAGCCCAGCCCCATGACCCGGATGTAAAGGCGCTCCTGCGTGTAGCAGCTACCTGGAATATTCCCACGGCCTGTAACAGAGCTACAGCGGATTTCATGTTAACCTCTCCCCTGATGAATAATGAATATGAGCCAGTGTTGCCTGACTACTCATCTTACGTTAACCGTAAACTGAAGCATTAATTTTTTTTGCAATTCGCTTTACTGCTTAATAAATTTGATTGTGTTGTCGGCAAGACCTGCATTCAGATCAAGATAATATATGCCCTTTGCCAGCGTGTTGATATCAATAGATATACCGCCATTGGTACTCATCTGGCCGGATGATTGAAGAATTACTTTTCCAGCACCATCGAATATCTTATACCTGATATTCCCTGAAGAATTATTACCAGCCTGCAGGTTGATACTGCCAGTAGCAGGGTTTGGATATAAACTAAAATGCTGGACAGTTTTTAAATCAACGGTTACTATTTTGGAATACGTAAAGCGACTGTCAACATCCACCTGTCTCAATCGATAATATACAGTACCTGTTTTCAAGGTGGTAATATGTTTGTCAATGTAGGTATAATTGCCAGTTCCGCCCGAAGCCACTCTTCCAACCGGTTCATAATTGCTTCCATTTACACTGCGTTCAACAATGAATTCAAGCGTATTTTTTTCATTAGCCGTCTTCCAGTTTAATACAGCATCCTGCTGTACCAATTCTCCTTTGAATTCAAGCAGGTCCAGAGGCAGGACCACCGAAAAATTAACGGCCCACAATTCACTGCCTGTAGCTGTTTGATTAATACTCGCAAATATTTTCCAGTCGGTTTCAACCAGTTCTTCCAAAGTACCGCCACCCACATCAACGATACCAGTTGCCATTTGTGTTCCAGCCACTGTACCATCGCTTTGCCAGGTCTTATATCCATTTACTCCATCATTACCGGTAAAAACAAGCTTATTGACAAATTTTTCAAAATTACCGACTGCACCACTCTGTGATCCTGGCCATACGTCCTTTACAAGCGATGTACCTGAAGTAGTTCCATCACTCTTCCATAATTCAATACCACTGGAACCGTTATTGGCAGAAAAGTAAAGAGTGCCCCCAATATTTACCAGTTCATAAGGATACCCACTATTAGTGCCCGACCAGATATCCTTTACAATTGTTGTCCCTGCTGAGGTGCCGTCACTTTTCCAAAGTTCAGTTCCTGAACTGCCATTATTCGCGGAGAAGTATAATGTATTTCCTATGGCTGCAAGATCAAAAGGATAGGATTCATTACTTCCGCTCCAGATATCCTTTACAAGAACAGTACCTGTTGATGTACCATCTGTTTTCCATAATTCCATTCCCTTTACTCCGTTATCGGCAGAAAAATATAATGTACCGTTCACATTTGTCATTGATTGGGGATAGGAAGAAGCGGAACTGGCATTGATATCTTTTACTATTGTTGTACCGGCAAGTGTACCATCGCTTTTCCATAATTCTGTTCCCTGCAATCCATTATCGGCAGCGAAATATAACACTCCATTCATGCCCACTAATCCGGTTGGGTTGCTGCCCATAGAACCGGAGCGAATATCTTTTACCATCACTGTTCCCGCATCCGTTCCATCACTCTTCCATAATTCCGTCCCATTAGTTCCATTATTGGCAACAAAGAACAGGGTCCCATTCACATTGGTGAGATAACCGATACTGCTGCTACCTGTACCAGCCATAATATCTTTTACCAATACTGTGCCTGCGGAAGTACCATTGCTTTTCCAAAGTTCCATTCCATTGGTACCATCATTGGCAGCAAAAAATAAGGTATTGTTTACATTGGTGAGATAACTGATATTACTTGTGGCAGATCCTGGATTGATGTCTTTGATCAGGGTGAATTGCTGACCATGGAGCCTGAAGAATAGCCCCGTGAAGAAAAATAATGCGTAAAGATTTTTCATAGCTGTAAGGAAATTGGATACACTCTATACGAAAAATAATATACAAAGTTTTCAATCGCAAGCTTATGAAAATCAATTATTAAGAATTAGGGGATAAACCTTATTGACACAAAGAAATAACCCTGAGAAATCTCAGGGTTATTAGTTTATGGATCAGTAATATTTTATTATTGTTTAATCACCTTCAATACCTGGCTTACTTCATCTCCTTTAACCTGCAACAGGTAGGTTCCAGGACGAAGATTACCCGCTTCAATTGAAACAGAAGTGCTGCCTGCAGCCAGATCATAGATACCATTCTTAATTATCCGTCCTGAGTAATCAACCAGCTGCCAGTTCAATCTTGTTTTTGAAGTAAGTGTTAATGTAAGATTGATATCTCTTTGAACCGGGTTTGGATAGATGGTTATGAGGTTTGATTTGGTATCAATTGACAGCATCACAACCCGTGAGTAAATGTATTTACCGTTAATATCCACTTCTTTCAGGCGATAATAGATTCGGGGTACTCCCAATGAAGTAACAGCTGCGTCCCTGAATGCATAAGTATGAATTCCTGCAGAATTAGCTGCGTTCACATAACCTACCTGGGAGTATTTGTTCCCATCCAGGCTTCTTTCTATGATGAAGGAAGATGTTGAAGCCTCGTGATCCGTTTTCCATTGCAACTGGCTTTCATCATTGATCAGGGCACCTTTAAATTCAAGGAATGTAAGCGGTAGAAGAATCGGGCTGCTGATATTGGCTACCCATATTTCCTTTCCATATGTGGTTGTATTGATTACGGCATAGGCCTTGCTACCCGTAAATACAATTTGCAAAATTTGTGCATTATCAGGATCAAGATCCTGAAGCAATTGAGTACCGGCATCAGTTCCATCAGAAGTCCATGGTTCATAACCATGGAATCCATCGCTTATAGAAAAGAACAGCTTGTTTCCGACCGCAGTACAACCTAAAAATGAACTTCCATCAGGACCCGCATTAATATCTTTTATCAGTCCCGTTCCCGGAGTTGTGCCGTCACTCTTCCAAAGCTCCATTCCATGGGCATTATCAGCACCGATGAAGAAAAGCGTGTTACCAACAGCGATCAAATCTTCTGGCGTCTCAGAAGCGTCTTTTATTTTAAACGTACCAATAGTAGTACCATCACTTCTGTATAACCCATCTTCATCGAGGAAGTATAAAATATTATTAATCGCTACCGGTGTCGTTTCCGCCATCCCAATCGCGTTCATAGTATAAACAAGCTGTGTTCCTGATTCAGTGCCATCACTTTTCCATAATTCATAGTCATCAGTATGGGCAGTAAAGAAAAGTGTTCCATTAACTGCTATCATGTTTCTGATAGCACTTCCTGTAGTTCCAGGATGGATATCCTTAATCATGGAAGTACCCGCGGTGGTGCCATCAGTTTTCCAGAGTTCCATTCCACTACCTTCAATAACTGCTGTAAAAAGTATAAGTCCGTTCACCAATTTGAAATTGCTTGGGTCACTTGGACGTGCCCCAAAAGCGCCAGAGCCTGGATTTATATCTTTTACCATTACAGTGCCTGTTTCAGTCCCATCGCTCCTCCACAATTCACGGCCGGTAGTGCCATTATCGCCTGGGAAATACAAAAATCCGCCAGTAGTAATAAACGACTGAATGCCGGATGGAAGACCAGACCTGTTATTATTCCCGGTCTTGATATCTTTTACCATTACAGTACCTGATTCTGTCCCATCACTTTTCCAAAGTTCAAAACCGTGCTGACCGTCTCTACCCGCAAAATAAATGGTTCCATCAAAATTCACAATTGAACCCAGGATACCATCATCGATACCTGGATTAATGTCTTTTACCATTACTGTTCCGCCTGTAGTACCGTCTGTCTTCCACAATTCAATTCCATGTACGCCATCGTTCGCTTCAAAATATATTGTGCCATTAACATTTACAGGGAATAGGTCCTGCAGA
>JAJKIP010000010.1 GCA_021154405.1 Segetibacter sp.
AATGCTCCCTTCCTTGATATTCGCTTTATCAAAAACCGGTATCATCGACTCGCACAATTTGAATGGCCAACAATAAGGCAGTCAATACTGCAGATGTCTGAATGGTTAAATAAAAAAGTGGAAATCAATAAAGAGAATTCAGGCGTAATTCATTGATTATTACCAGAAAATCAAACTCCCTCCACGGCAAAACAGCCAGAAAATTATCAAAATTGTTCTTTTCGACATCAAAAACATCAGGAAAAACCCTGAGTTTTAGGGGTTTACGCTTATCTATAATAACATAATTAACTTAAAAGTTACAATTGTGGACTTAAATAACTTATACATAACCCTTTTCCTTTATATTCATAATATTTCCCGAACCTAAACTCCACTTTTTTATGAGACACAGCATGCTGGCTATTGCGGCGATCCTCATCGCTGCAGCCTGCTTTTCACAAACCCCAACTTACAATGCAAAGAAAATTACCTCCAATCTTACCATTGATGGTAATCCAAATGAAAGCGCCTGGCAAGGCCAGGTTGCTACCAGTGTTTCAAAAACAATTATTGGTACCCCGAACAATGTAGTAAAGTTTGGAGTCCTTTGGAACACCACCTATCTCTATGTGGCTTATACAGTCACAGATGCTAACCTGTTCAACGATTCCCAGAACGACTGGGATGATGATGCTGTTGAACTTTATATTGACGCAGATAACAATGGTGGAACCAGCTATGGTACCAATGACCGTCAGTTTGCAAAAGGATGGAATTCTTCTACTATCTGGGAACGGCTTAACAAAACAACGGGAGTACTCCATGCCTGGAGTGCAATATCCGGTGGCTATGCTGTTGAGCTGGCTATTCCCTGGAGTAATATCGGCATAAGCAACCCTGCAGTCAACCTGCGTATTGGATTCGATATTGCAGCTGATGATGACGATAATGGCGCAGCAAGGGAATCACAATTGATGTGGAACGGAGATAATGATAACTGGCAGTACCCAAGAAATTTTGGAGACCTGTTACTTGTTGATCCGGACACCCAGGCACCTTCTGTTCCAACCAGCCTCGCAGCATCCAATATTACACAAACCAGCCTGTCATTGACGTGGAGTGCATCGACGGATAATGTAGCCGTTACCGGGTATGATGTATACCAGAATAGTATAAAGATCAGTACTTCCCCCATAACAGCAACAAACTATGCTGTTACCGGACTCACTGCTGGCACAACTTATTCTTACTATATAGTGGCACGTGACGCGGCAAATAATATTTCAGGCAACAGTAATGTCATCAACCCAACTACGCAATCACCGGATACAGAACCGCCAACTGCGGCAGATAACCTCACAGCTTCTTCAATAAGTTATAACTCATTTAGTCTAAGCTGGAATGCGGCTACGGATAATGTTGGAGTGTCCGGTTATAATGTATTTGTAAATGGTAATAAGGTTAACGGTGCGTCCATTACTGGTACCAGTTATACTGTGACAGGGCTGGCCGAATTGACAACTTATACGATATACGTTCTTGCGCTTGACCAGGCAGGCAACAATACGGCAAGCAGTACGATTGATGTAACAACGACCAAAGCGCCAGATATGCAGGCACCTGCTCCGCCATCTAATTTATCTGCAGTAGCCGTTACAGGAACGTCATTGATCCTTGACTGGACAGCTTCAACTGACAATGTGGGTGTGGCAGGCTATGATGTATACCAAAATAATGTAAAGATCAATAGCACACCTGTTGCTGGTACAGGCTATAATGTGAGTGGATTGACCAATGCCACCAGCTATAGTTTTTACATAAAGGCATTTGATGATGCAGGAAATTTCTCTGCCAATAGTAACACACTTAATATTACAACTCCTGATACGCAGGCTCCGGCATCACCATCAAATCTTGCAGCTTCAGGTGTGACAGCAAGTACACTTACACTCACCTGGTCGGCCGCAACAGACAATGTTGCAGTTACTGGTTATGATGTTTACCAGAATAATAATAAGATCAATGTAACTCCAATAAATGCACTCTCTTATAATGTTACAGGACTTGCTGCAGTTACCAGTTATGATTTTTATGTAGTAGCGAGGGATGCCGCAGGAAATTTATCAGCCAGTAGCAACACCATTAATGTTACCACAGCAACGGCTTCTGTCTGTACTGGAACAGGTGCTATCAACTTCGCTCGTTTCAACAACATCACCGGTACAGCCGTCAGCAACCTGACATCCAATGGCAATTACCCCAACAACCCGACTGCCACAGGAACATTACCCAGTTTTGAAATTCCTGCCAACGCATTTGATAACTATGGTATGAGAGTATATGGGTATATCTGTCCGCCTGCAACAGGGTCCTATACTTTTTGGATCGCAAGTGATGACAATTCAGAACTCTGGCTAAGCACTACCAGCAGTTCTGCAAATAAAGTGAAGATTGCGTATCATACCCAATGGACAAACTCAAGGGAATGGAACAAATATGCTACACAGAAATCGGCAGCAATTACCTTAACTGCAGGTCAGTTATATTATGTGGAAGCACTAATGAAGGAAGGTACACAGGGAGATAATATGGCTGTAGGCTGGGCCAAACCCGGTCAGGCAACTTCAGCACCCAGTGAAGTGATCCCGGGCAGTAATCTCATATCATCAGTGCCGGATAACCAGGCGCCCTCTGTGCCAGGTAATCTGCTTGCTTCCAGCATAACCCAAACAACTATTATGTTGAACTGGGTAGCTGCTTCAGACAATATCAGCGTTACCGGTTATGATGTATATCAAAATAATGTAAAGATCAATCCATCCAATGTAACAGGAACTACATATACTGTCACTGGCCTTACGGCATTGACCACCTATGCATTTTACGTAAAAGCAAAAGATGCTGCAGGTAACCTGTCCGCCAATAGCAATACGGTTACTGCAACTACTTTGCAAACGCAACCCGGACTGGAAACATTCACCCAGCGAACCGTTATATCCAATCAGCGAATGCCCCATGATCTTGTGTATGGCCCGGATAACAATCTCTGGTATACGGAAAGATTTGCAGGCAAGGTAAGTTTTGTTGTTCCTGCTACCGGAGTAAAAACAACGGTTTTGACATTGGGTTCCAAATTCGTGAATGTAGGTGGGCAGGATGGTCTATTAGGTCTTGCCTTGCATCCACAATTCCTGACTGGTAAACCTTATGCATATATATCCTATACTTATCAATCAGTAAGTAGCACGGTACGCAAGACGAGAATTGAACGGTACACTTATAATTTCGGTACCAAAGTGCTGGAGTCACCGGTAACCGTTTTGGAAGATATCCCGGGAAGTAATGACCATAACTCTGCCAGACTGGCAATTGGCCCAGACCTCAAATTGTATTACTCGGTAGGTGATATGGGTGCAGGACAGTTTGATAATGCAAGTCGTACCAACAACGCGCAAAACCTGAATGTTTATGAAGGAAAGATCCTGCGATTGAATACTGAGCTGACTGGTGGGTCATGGATCCCAACTGATAATCCATTCAGCAATGCCGGACAGAAAACAGCTGTTTACAGTTTTGGCCATCGTAATCCACAGGGACTTGTGTGGGGTAATGTGAATGGCGTAGATATCCTGTATAGTTCAGAGCACGGTCCTTATAGCGATGATGAAATTAATGCGATTGAGGCAGGACGTAATTATGGATGGCCGCAGGTATCTGGTTTCTGTGATGGCAATTATAATGGAAGGACCATTGGCGGATTTGCTGTAGTAAGTGAGCAAACCAATTGCGCTACCTTAAATGCAAAGCAACCGCTTCGCTCCATTTATCCTGCGGCTAATCCACCGCAGGAAGGCACAGATAATCTTACATGGCCTTCGATGGCTCCATCAGGCACAGATTTTTATAGTAGCACGGCAATACCAGGCTGGCAGAACTCGCTGCTGGTTACAACATTGAAAGGGGGTACCATTACCCGATTCAAGTTGAGCAATGATGGACAAAGCATTATTTCGGATACCATCAACTATTTCCGTGGAAAGGGGCGTTTCCGCGATGTAGTAGTGTCCCCTGACGGCCTGAAAATTTATGTAGCCTGTGATTCCAGTGGTGCTACTTCAGGTCCAACGGGTGGTGTAACCCAAACTCCGGCCAATCCGGGAAGCATCCTGGAATTTACTTATTCAGGGCCTTCCATGCGTTCAACCAACGACCTGGTGACCATAGGTAACACTGTTCAGGAAAATACCAGTGACAAGACACTGGATGTGTATCCTAACCCGGCCAGGTCATTTGTGATTATTTACAATTACAGGGCGGGGACAAATCGTGTGATACAAATTATTGATATGAATGGAAGAGTCTTGAAGAAACAATTCAGTACAAATCTGACAACGAAGATTGAAACAGGTGGAATGGCAAATGGTATATATGTGTTAAAAGTAACTGATGATAGAGGAAAATTGATCCGTACGGAAAAACTGTTGATCCAGAATTGAAACGCGTAAAAACTTTTTTCGTAAATTTGCTATTCACCAAAGAAAAGGAGGTATTCATGACATCTACAGATCAATCATGGAAGCCTTCGGTTATTATCGCGTAACCGGGCTGTGTCCATTAGAAATATCTGCGGCGCAAGCCGGGCCATTGAGGTTAACTCAATGGCTTTTTTTTTCGCATTGCTTTCCGCGATAGTTAATTATATAAAAAGATTTACGCCAGGGCCGGCTTTAATGATGTTTCCCTGAGCCAGTTGAACACTGACATTTCACTTTTGATACCTAAGGGTAGGTAATCAGTTATTAATTCTTCCATTCTTCTTGCTTCCGCCAGTGTGAATTTTTCCACGAGCGTTGCATACGAATTAATGATAAATAAAACCTGGTCGCCATTAAAACGGTCGAATAAACGGCGGCTGGGTTGTCCGGTGAGCGTTGTTGAGCCTTCCTGTGGATTCCAAGAGTAATGTTTGCCCAATAGATCGTCTTTCGTAAAATGCATAATCATGTATTTTGAGTAAAATGAGTAATAGGATCAGGTGAAAGGTTCAAATGGGTTAGATCAACCCGATACAGAATCGTAGGGTTATATCTAAATAAGGCAACAATTCAGCCACAGTAGCCGGTTGGGATTGTAAAACCCAAAAACCTCTTTTTGGTTGTGTTAACTGCCACTTTTTTGGACGAAATGATAGTGTAATGTAGACTAAAATCCCCACAATATTCAGTTCGTCACCTTGTCCCTCCTGAAAAACAGGTAGAATAATTTGGATTTTGTTTTGCAGTAAAGATCACAGATCATCTCCGGTTAATGTTCGAACACCGGAAAATGAAAAAAGCGTACCCGTCTGGTTATCTGATATAATTGAAAAATTCTCTATGAAATCTTCCGGCCCGCGGGGGCCGGTTTTTAAGAATATAGTTAGTAGCAATATAGCCGTACCCTATTGAACGACTCAAGTCACCATCAGGAGGGCCACTGGTTTAGCATAAAAAGAAAGTAAGATGGTAGGAACACAAGTTGCGCGGGAACAACGTTCGATTTCTCTTTATGATCTGATTGACAATACAATCAGATCCTCACTTCCATTCACATTGCGAAACCATAATCTGATTCTCAATGAGATTTCTTCAGGATTTATGGTTCATTGTGAAAAGCAAAGTCTTGCTGCGGTTATCAAAGAGGTTTTGAATGCGATCATGGAGTTTTCAAAAAGCAGTTATATCCGGATTAGCGCAAAGCGCTATCATGAGATTGTGCTTGTCCATTTTAAGGATTTTAATATTCTTAATAAAAGCCAGCCGCCTTACAAATTGCAACCTGTTCAGCAACTGGCTTCGGAGATCGAAGGTTATGTAGGTATTACCAGTTACAGGCAATACGAAACAACAATTGCCCTGAGTTTTGTTGATTAAGGATAATGGGTTATTTGGAGAGCGCAACAAGTGACCTCAGCTTCTCAATATTTTGCATTGCTTCATATTTGATAGGCACTTCTCTTGAGAAACCGGCTTTCCTGAGACGTGCTACTCCATCAATCCTGACCATCACTTCTTTTTTCTTAAGTAATTCCCGCTGATTTTTAATGGCACCAATCATGTCAAGTTTTATGAGTGCAGGCACAGTAAATTCAGATCGTTTTCCGACCTGTACCTGATCTTGCAATCCAAACCGGCCGAGGTAGGCATTATCAACATATACGTCACCACGTGCTTCACTCAATTGAACGCCAAAATTATTGGGGTTGTAATAGATGAGATCAACACCAGCTGTAGATTGTAAAACACCCAATTCTACCAGGCGCACATTGCCGATATCACGAAACTCCGGTTCTTTGACATCTTTGGAACCGCAGGAGGAAAGAAATATCAATCCAATAAATAAAAGGGAGAATGTAGAGATTATACGTTTCATGCGATTTGTTTTTAATGATTAGTATTAAAAAATTATCGCAATGCATAATCGAAGGATCAGGCCATTTTGCGTTAAAACTCTGTAAATACACAGTGCCTCAAAGTTTTAACAAATCAATATCCCGGAATCCAAACTTCTATGTTACCCGATTCGAGAGCTTCCGTGAAGTTTTCATCATTTTCGAGCATCTTACGAATAAAGGTTTTCTTAAAACCAAACCAGGGGACAGGCCAGTGTTTTTCCCGGGCCCAATTACGTGTTGATTGACCTCCAACATTCAAATGCACGTTTATCAATCCTTCTTTATATGCCTCAACGGTTAGCAGCCTGTCTTCCGGACGGGCCATTTTTTGTTGCATCAATAATAAGTTTAAGATCATGGGTACAGTGGTTAATGGTTGTATAACAGCTTTTGTCAGGGCTTCGGATGATACAAATCATTGAAGGTATTGAACAAAAGGGGCAAAGGAGGAAGGTAAAAGACGGTGTTTGGGAGCGTTTTTTAACGCTTGTCTAATAGGCACTAAATCAGAGCGGGGGTTCAATTAAGTGTTTCCACTAAGGTAAATTTATAAAGAAGCCGGCAGATTTTTTAGTTTCTTTTTCAACATTCCTGCGGCCTGTGTATACCCGCCTTTGGCACCATCTACAAAATGGATATGGCTCTCATCAAGGCTGCGGACATAACAGGATAGTACTGATTCCTCACTTACATAATAACCATAAACTATAATACCTTCTTTTTCCATATCATCAAGTACCGTTAGCAATTTTTCCCTTTGTTGGATGGACCCGGAGATTACAGTATTGATCTTGCCGTCAAGTATGAGGGTATCGGACATATCTACCAGCTGGTTTAAATAATTTCTGCCCCGCTTTGTTTTAAAATAATAGGGCGCAACCAGGCCTGTCATCAACACTTTTGCCAGGTAGAAAGGCTGATACTTTCCAAATTTCGTACGCATTTCCAGTACAAGCTTTCGGATTGTTCCTTTCAGGCGTAACCTGGGAACGGATATTGGTTTCCTTTTTTCCTGTACTCCATAAATTTCATCAAGCGTATCAATTACTTTTTTAAAGACACTGGCCTGATCTTTATTTCTTCTCGCAAGTACCAGGAGGCTTACCACTTCATCATTATTCTGAGGAGGTTTCACAGTGTCCCACCGGCATTGCATGCCACTCAGATCAAGATCTTCGCTGGTGTGAATTTCCTCCCGGACAAAAAGGTAGGATTCACTTTTTATGATATGTTCTGCATAGGCGAGGCCATCTCCCAATATGACGGGGATAGTAAAAAGCCGGGAAGTTCTCAGTTTACTGATCGCCAGCAAATGTCCATTAGCGTAGATATCCTGAAGTGGCACATTGCCTACCCGCAGGCGTAATCCAAACGATTTTATTATGTTTTGCTGATGTTTATAAAGGGCATTGAGAATGGAATTGAGCAGAGCAGGAGGAACTATAAATGTTGCCCCGTCACCTCCAAAAAAAGAGGGCAGAGTCACACCGGCTTTAAAAGCAATGTTCAGCACTGCCACCATACTACCTGTGGCCACCAGGTTCACATTTTCATGCATTCCTTTATTTACTGCTGCAGTAGAACCCTCCACATCTGTAATTATTACATGCCAGTTATTGGGGAACTGGTAGAAAAGATGTTCCTCCATAAGCAATTCGCCCAGGGGTATTTCATTTACCGGCAGGCGTGAATAGAAGAGATCATTACTGGATGCGGCCATGAAAAGTATACGTAATGGCGGTAAGTTAGGTTTTTTACGAAAAAAACCGGCCAGGGGCCGGTTTATAATTGAAATGGTTATAACAGATATTAACCTCTGTACACAGCGTAAATTGTAATTGCTGTAGTAAGAATGAATACACCTGCTATTATAACAGTTGCGAGTACATTTTCATTCTTTAATAAAGTGTTGATCTTTTTCATACACAAAAGTTTTTAGTTTCTGGAAAAAAGGGTTAAGGATTCCAGAGGATGCGGAAATTAAAAGGAATATACTTCTGTGTTTTTTATGGGATGTGAGGAGATACAAACCTACATAAAAATGGGAGCTATGTCAAACAATGCCATAGCTTTTTTGAAAAAAACCTGTAATGAATTGCCAATGAGAAACAGGCCTGGAAGCGGAATTCTCAATCTATTGATTCGGAAGAAAATAGAAACCTGATCGTAGAAACACGATTATCGTAATGCTACTAATAATTTGATGAGATCGGCCTGTCTGTCAAATTTAATGTTCTGTTGTTTGATATAATTCTCAGCAATACGAGCCTTTTGAGGAGATAGAAGAGTAAAGAGATTTCTCTTTGTAGCCTTCATCAAATGTCCGTCTTCACCCATCCAATACCAGTCTACCAGCTGTTTGATGGTAACGTTTTCATTTGATTTGTAATTATACATGGTGGTACCAACCATCACTGTTTTCATCCTGTCTACGGAAGACGTAGTATTTGACCCTCCATAAGCGCCCACGGATTCTGTTTTTAATTTTATATCCGTTTTGCTCAGAAGACGGATCGGCCAGGTGGAGCCAATTAGTTCTAAATATCCAATTTCATATTTGTAAAAGAAAATAGTTTGGCCAATCATCATTGAATCAAAACGGAGAGGGTTCATCATATCCATGGTATCTCCTTCATTATTGATGAATTGCATGCGGCCAGTGAAGAGGTTATAATTAAACAACATGCTGGAGGGTCCCTTTCGCTTCATATTATACAATGAAGCAGCGGTAAACTGGGGGAATCGGTAGAAGCCATTGGGTGAATAGGCCTGGGCAACATCATCGCCAGCATTTACAGAGATTGATTTCCGGTATTGGCCAAAAACTGTAGTGCAGCAGATAAGGCTCAATAGCAGTAGTAGTCCTGTGTATTTCATTGTAAAGGTTTTACATCATGCGAATCAATAAAGTTACCTTATTAAAAGAGGGTTGCGAGCGACCTTGGTATTCCTCATTCATTGTTCAGGCAGAAAAAATAATGTTACGGAAGAATATGCAATTACTCAACTAACTGCATCCTCATTTTAAAACCAGAAACCATGAAACGCTTGGTATATGCCCTCGCAATTATTGTTTGGACCAATTCCTGCAGCCTCAAATATGTAACCCCCGGTAGCGATGTGAAGATCTCAACGCTGGCAGATGAGGATATTTCCAAATTGCTTGCTAATAAGCCCACATCCGATTTCCCTGTCAATATTGCTATTGCCAGGATTCAGCATCCACAATATACAAGCTATAGCTATCACCGTAACCATGCAGAGTTTGATACGCCTGGTCAGAATTTTTCCCTGATACTTACAAGAGATGCAGGAGAAGATGAAGGCCTGAAAAAACTCAATGAAATGAGTGGTGTAAGGCAGGCGGCACCATTTAACCGGCTATTACTTCCCTATAATTATAAGTCGATAAAGGACCTGCGCCTGGCTGCCGCAAAAATGAAAGCGAATATGCTGCTGGTATATACGTTTGATACCGAGTTTAAGATAGGTACAAAGAATTATGGGGCACAAAATATTTTCAGTCTGGGATATCTTAAGAATAAGGAAGTGAAAGTGGTGACCACAGCTTCGATGGCCTTATTTGATGTACAGACAGAATATCTCTATGGTCTTGCAGAAGCCACCGAAAATGAAAATAAAAGAGCCAATGCATGGAAAAAACAGGATGAGGTGGATAATCTGCGTTTATCAACTGAAAGAAAGGCTTTTGAAAAACTGATAGGAGAGATTCAAACCATGTGGCCGGGAGTCGTGAAGGAATACGGAAAGAACTAGGTTTTGGACTTCAGAATGACAAGAGGTCACAGTGATAACTATGGGCCTCTACTGCTTGCCCTATTTTTAAACTTAAACTGCTTCCTGTAGCTCTTGTACAATTTTCCCGCCTACCTGCATTAGCCGGCCAAGGTCATCAGCATTGCGCCAGGTTTCCTGTATCCTTCCATCTTTTATATGGTGGATGAACATGGCAGTAAAGACCTGCAGGCGTCCATTGGTTGGGATGCCTAAAAAACTATCCTGTCTGCAATAATTAACAGCCCTGATCACTACTTTATCTGCTTCGGAAATAATATCCCGAATGATCCAATTTTGCTGAGTGGGGACAAAACTGTTAAACAGTTTGCGTACTCCTTCAGTGCCCTCGGGCATATCTGGAAGCGCACCGTGCATTTTCCAGGTGTCTGATGTAACCGCACAAATTCCTTCAATATCTTTTTTATTGATGAAATCCATCCAGAGCTGTGCGATCAGCTTATTATTCTGCATAGGCATAAGGTTCATGGTTGATTGGTTTTGACAGTGCAAAAATGCAACCGTTCGGGAAT
>JAJKIP010000011.1 GCA_021154405.1 Segetibacter sp.
CGTCCATTGACCAATATTCCTTACTGCTGCCTCCCGTAGGAGTCGGGCCCGTGTCTCAGTGCCCGTGTGACTGGTCGTGCTCTCACACCAGTTACTGATCGCAGGCTTGGTGGGCCGTTACCCCGCCAACTACCTAATCAGGCGCACACCCATCATTAAGCGCCGGAGCTTTAATATTAAATAGATGCCTATTCAATATGTTACGGGGTATTAATCCGGCTTTCGCCGGGCTATTCCCCACTTAAAGGAAGGTTGTGTACGTGTTCCGCACCCGTTTGCCGGTCGCCAGCATCTGTATTGCTACAGACCTGCTGCCCCACGACTTGCATGTATTAAGCCTGCCGCTAGCGTTCATCCTGAGCCAGGATCAAACTCTCCATTGTAAATGTTGTTTGATACTGACAGTATAAAATTCTCAAGAGAAAATTAACGTGTCAAATCGAATTTGTTTCGCTTTGACTTACCTATTGTTTTACTTCAATGGCTATTGAAGTAAAGTGCTATTGTTTCCCAACTTTCAAAGATCTTTTGGCATCAACTCCGGCATCTCTGCCGGACCCTATCGCCACCCGCTTTTTTTGCGGGAGTGCAAAGGTACATGCCTTTTTATTTCTACCCAAATATTTTTCGGTTATTTCTTGATCGAATTATCATCAGATTTCTCTTCCAATCATCCAATCAATTTCCGAATTATCCGGTTTGAAAATCAACTTGTTTATCGAAGAACTTACCCGCTTGTTAATTACGGGTTGCAAAGATAAGGTAACCACAACTCCTCACCAAACTTTGAGGTCAATTTTGTTCACATTTGCCTCACATCCATTTTCACCTTTCTCATTGTCTTTCAGAGAGCTTCCACTTGAATCCCAAGCGGGGCGCAAAGATAGGAATGTATCATTTCCCGCCAAATATTTTTACGGTCTCAGCGCGTGATTTCCCTTTAAATCGCCTTCAAATCACCCTCAAATCCCCACCCATAGCTGCTTTCGTTTACCTGTTAAATATTTTGGGGTGGCCACTCTGCCACCCCCTATTAATGTTTAAACCTTAAGTCATAGCCCGCCTCGCCCCAATCACTCCTTCAAGCCTTCATATTCCACCCCCATCAGGAACAATCCCCTCGCTGGTACTGCAAAAGTTGCCTTTGTACAATCTCGGCTTTCTATCACAGCCCTAAACCCTCCCATGTCCAGTTTCCCCCTGCCTACCTGCAACATTGTGGCCGTTAACGCCCTCACCATTCCCCTTAAAAACCGGTTCGCCTTAACATGATATATCAGATTCCCCTCCCTCTTCTGCCACTCACTCTCTATAATCCTGCATTCAAATGTCTTTACCTGGGTGTTACGCTTGGAGAACGAAGTAAAATCAGTATACTCTTTTAAAACACCCGCTGCCTCCTGCATTCTTTCAATAGATAATCGATATGGAAAATAGAATGCCCTGTCCTGCAAAAATGGATCCTTGCTTCGATAGATATAATACCGGTATTCCCTGCTCACTGCGTCAAACCGGCAATGGGCTTCACTACTCACAGGTACCAGCTTCCTGACTACTATATCCCCGGGCAATATCGCATTCATCTTATATAAGAATTGCGGATGGATCTCTCCTTCATAATCGAAATGGAAATAATTCTGCAGGGCATGTACGCCCGCATCCGTTCTGGAAGAACCTGTCATAGGTACTTCTTCTTTCTGTAATACCGCAAAAGCCTTTTCAACTTCAGCCTGTATTGTCTTACCCGTATTCTGTTGTGATTGAAATCCGCTATATGCAGTTCCCCTGTAGGATACCTCTAAAAAGTAACGGCTCATCTCAGCATGGCCTTAAACCTGTTAACATAATACTCATCCTTTAACTCGGACTGCAATTGGGAAAAATTCCCGGGATCATATACGGTTGCATAGGCAGCATCAAAAAAACGATACTTGCCTGCATCATTGAGGAATAACGTACTAAGGTTTCTCAGTTGATCCACGGCATAACATTTCGCCCTGAATGCTTTAATCGCTTCACTTAACATCCCTTCATCCCCGCTGGCTCCTGCCATTCTCTTTCTTAATTTTAGAAAATCACCTTCAGAAGCCGCAAATGAACACTTCATCCCTTTAGGCTTTTCTTCCTTTGCTACGTTCCTGGCATCTCCCGTTGCATCCTTGCTATCCGCCGTTATATCGAGGAATTTCTTCTCTTCTTTTGGCCGCTGCTTTTCTTCCTCTCTTAATATAACTTTTGTCCGAGGATTAGGTATAAGTATCTTGATTGTATCCTTCTTCCCATCAGGATATTCATCTACAAATGTTAACCCAAATCCTTCGCTATTGGAACTTTCAGATCTTCTTTTTACAACGGAGGACTTGTATTCTGAATTGACTGGCTCAGTAACTACATCAGCCTTCTTTACCTCCGGCTTCGAAGGATCAGTTTTTACCAGGGAGGCTTCAGTATCAGTTTTTAGAGGTTCCGCTTTTGGAGGATCAAGCTTTACGGTTTCAATCCTGGGTGGATCAGCTTTTACTATTTCTGCTTTCGGTTCTTCAGACTTATTTGCTGCACCTGCTTTTGGACCTGTTGTATCCGGCTTTTTCTCTTTTGCCCCAGGACTCGATGCATCATTTTTATCGGCAATTCCCTGGTTAACAGCAGGAGAATCTATTTTCTTATTTTGAACTATCTCTTTGGGACTCTCGTCCTTTTTCCTGTTTTCTATTTTGGGAGGAATTACTTTTTCTGTTGTTGTTGCCACCGCATTTATTGGCGGCGCATCTTCTATTTTCACCGATTTAGATTCTTTCGGTTCTTCATTCTTAACTACTGCCTGCTGAACTTCCACCTTTGGTTCTTCCTTCCTTATTGGCTTGTCGCGCAACGATGGATCATTCGCAGCTTTTGCCAGCACGTCTGTAAATGCTGATACATCTTTATTTTCTTCCCGTTCTGAACCTGCATTTCCAAGTCCCATTTGAACTCCTGAGGTTTGCAGATCATACAGTCCCCAGCCTTTGTCTCCAAAGTTCTTTAATATATAGCCATGATCTTTTCCTGCCACATTCACTTTAAACTGCTGCTCTGACCACTTATTCTGTGGAAATCCAACCGTTAAAATGTAACTGCTATCCCTTAGTTTGGAAAGGATCAAATACCCTGATGCAGATGAACTATACACATTGTCCTTAATCCGAACATAAAAAGCCTGCTCAGGGTCCGATTGCAGGTAAACAAAATATACTCGCTGAGCATAGCTGTAAATAACAGACAGAAGAATGGCAAGGCAGCAAATAAGTCTTTTCATTGCAGGAGCTAAATATGGGTAAAATTATAATAAATAAGCCAACGCCGTGAAGTTTAAGGAGTTTAAGAACCTTTAAAACTTTCCCACCATTTTTAAACGTCGCAATCGGCTTAAACTTATTGAACACCCTGAACTTTAACAACCACTAATCCCTTTTATCTGGCAGGTTTTACAGTCTTCGGCTAATTTTGCCGCACTTAAATTGTAATTATGTATAAATCATTGTTACTGGCTTCCCTGCTTGTTCTTGGAAATTCAATTTTTGCCCAAAAGGGTGAGGCCGTAGACACATCCTGGAAAAACGAATACCGCGAGACCGCTACGCGTATCAACGACCTGGTACATACTAAACTGGAACTGGTCCCTGATTTCAGCAAATCCTATTGTTATGGAAAAGCCTGGATCACGCTCAAACCTCATTTCTATTCTACCGATTCCCTCCTGCTGGATGCAAAAGGAATGGATATAAAGACCGTAGCCCTGGTCAAAGGGAATAAACAATCCCCACTGAAATACACTTACAACGAATTAGAACTTAATATACGCCTCGATAAAGCTTATACATCAAATGAAACCTATACCATTTTCATTGATTACACGGCCAAACCAGATGAATACCAGGCTAAATATGGCACTAATGATTTTCTCGGTATTAAAGGCATGTTCTTTATCAATCCACGTGGTGAAGTAAAAAACAAGCCTACCCAAATCTGGACGCAGGGCGAAACTGAATCAAGCTCTGCCTGGTTCCCCACCATCGATAAAACCAATCAGCGCTGTACTGATGAACTCACTGTTACAGTGGATAATAAATACACCACACTCAGTAATGGCAAGCTGATGTCTCAAAAGAAAAATGCCAATGGCACCCGCACAGATTACTGGAAGATGGATCTGCCTCACGCTCCCTATCTTTTTTTCCTCGGTGTGGGAGAATATGCCGTAATCAAAGACAGTTACAAGGGCAAAGAAGTAAACTATTACGTGGAACCGGAATATGCCTCTGTTGCTAAAAAGATTTTCGGCAATACACCGGAAATGATGGGATTTTTCTCCCGCATTACTGGCGTTGAATTTCCGTGGATTAAATATTCTCAGATCACTGGCCGAGATTATGTTGCTGGCGCCATGGAAAATACTACTGCTACCATTCACCAGGAAACAGCACAACAGGATGCCCGTGAACTGGTAGATAAAAACAACTGGGAAAGCACCATCGCTCATGAACTCTTTCACCAGTGGTTTGGTGATTACGTTACTACTGAAAGCTGGAGTAATCTGACCCTCAATGAGTCTTTTGCCAACTATAGCCAGGTTCTCTGGAAAGAATATAAATATGGAAAAGATGCAGGGCTTGAGGAAAACTACAATGAGATGAACGGCTATCTTACCAGTGGGAGCGAATCAAAAGACCTTGTCCGGTTTCATTATGAGAACCGGGAAGATATGTTTGATGCTGTCAGCTATAATAAGGGTGGACGCATTCTTCATATGATGCGCCACTTCATTGGCGATAGTGCCTTCTTTAAAGCACTAAACCTGTATTTAACTACCAATAAATTCAAATCTGCCGAGGCACACCAGCTACGTCTTGCTTTTGAAGAAGTCAGCGGGCGTGATCTCAACTGGTTTTTCAATCAATGGTATTTTGGCCATGGCCATCCTGTAACTGATATCAGTTATGTTTATGACGATGCCGCCAAAACAGTAAAAGTCATTATCAAACAATTGCAGCCCGGTGGTAATATCTTCAAATTGCCCATTGATATCGATATTTATGAAGGCGATAAGAAAACACGAAATACCGTTTGGGCCAATAATGCGATAGACACCTTTACATTTAAATACACGCAAAAGCCTTCCCTTGTGAATGTGGATGGCGACAAGATCCTGCTCTGGAGTAAAACCGATAACAAAACACTGGATAATTATATCTATCAATATAAATATGCCGGCAATTACCTCGACAGAAAAGAAGCCATTGATTTTGCCTCCACCAGACAGGATGATCCAAAAGCTGTTGAATTGCTGAAGACTGCACTCAACGACAAATATTTCGAGATCCGCAATTATACGCTTAACAAGATTGATATGCGGAAAGACCTTGTCAAAAAGACCATGGAACCAGTACTGGTAAATCTGGCCAAAACTGATAAATATTCAACTGTTCGGGGAAATGCCTTAGGTGCATTGATCGCCTACACGAAGCCCGAATACGCTTCTTTATTTAAAGCGAACATTAACGATTCATCTTATACTGTTTCCGGTAATTCCCTGATTGGGCTTTACACCCTTGATCCTTCCAGTGCAGTAACCATTGCAAAAGAATTATATGGCAAACCTTCAAAAGGCGTATTAAAAGATGCTCTTCAAAACATCTTGATCCAGGCTGGCGACGAAACAGTAGGTACTGAAATGATCGATGAGTTTTCATCTCTCCCCATCGGGGGACCGAAATTCCAGATGCTGGAAACAGTTGCAACTTTCCTTGAAAATTCAGATAAGCCTGAACTCGTTAAAAAAGGAGTAACTGAATTGGTAAAGCTAAGAGATGGAGTTCCGGAAGGTTTCCGTGGTCAAACGGACCCTGCTTTGAATGGTGCCCTCAAAGCTATTCTCACTGCTAAAATGACTGCAGTAAAACAAAAAGCTGATCCTGCCATGCAGGCTGTTATTGATTATATCAAAGCAAGCTTGCCAGAATCCGAGAAAAAAGGTTTCTAAATTATCATGAAATAAATAAAAATGGCTGTCTTTGGGACAGCCATTTTTATTTATTTACTTACCAGCTTCCACTTGCTCCACCGCCGCCGCCTCCGCCGCCGCCAAATCCTCCAAAACCTCCACCTCCGCCAGACCAGCCACCACCTCCACCTCCGCCGCCTGACCAACCACTTCCTCCTCCACCTCCACCTAAAAGGCTTCCCAAAATCCATCCGGTTCCAAATCCGCCAAATCCACCATATCCACGGCGAGACATCATTCCACCTCCTCTATTTCTGCCACCACCAAAAATGGCTACGAGAATAATAATAATGAAAATTGCCAGCGCTCCTAATCCAGACCCTTTTCCTTTCTTACTACCATAGCCTTGTGGCGCCTTATATTCTCCAGCCGCCGCCTTCATGATATCATTGACAGCTTCATCAATGCCCCGATAATAGTTCTCTTCTTTAAATGCAGGAACGATATCGTGGCTGATGATGCTCCTGGCCGTTATGTCAGGGATCGCTCCTTCCAGTCCATATCCAACTTCAATCCTCACTTTCCTGTCGTCCTTGGCTATAAGAAGCACTATTCCATTATTATTCTGCTTTCCTCCAACTCCCCACTCACGCAATATCTTCAGACTTACATCTTCAATTCCATTATCTCCAATAGTTGGAATGATAACCACCGCCACCTGGTTGGAAGTGCTGTCATCATAGGCAACCAGCTTCCGTTCCAGTGCCTGTATCTGTTCAGCAGTAAGCGTTCCTGTAAAATCATTCACCAGTCGCGGTGGATTGGGCCTTGATGGCACCACCTTTTCAATCTGGGCCGAAGCACAGATTGATACAAACAGGGTGAGAAGGAGCAATAGTTTTTTCATGTTCATCATTTACCGAATACAATATCATCCGGCAATTCATTTTTATCCGTTCCTTTATCGTAAGGGAAATTCTTTTCCAATGCTTCTCCTATTTGCACCGCACAATTGGCAATGCCTTCTGCATAATTGTCGTTATTAAAACTTCCCAGCATTTCCCTTACACGATTATTCCAGTAAGTGGCACCCACTTTTTCATGTATCCCCTTATCACCAAAGATCGCCAGTTGCCTGTCTTTTACAGCCACATATATCAAAACTGCATTGTGATTTTCTGTCTTTTCCATTTGCAGGGAAAAGAATATTTCTGCAGCGCGGTCAATAGCGTCCACCCAGCGGCATCGACTTTCCACAAATACTCTCACTTCACCACTGGTGCGCTGTTCGGCATGCTTGACCGATTTCACAATAAGGCGCGCTTCTTCTTCTGTGAAGAAGGGCATCTTCTTTTTAAAAAAGGAAAACAAGGCAGTGCTGATTTAAGGTGATGATAATTACCTGTTAACTGATTAATTGAAATCGATCTTGGTATCATTCGCTCCAGGCGGCGCCACATAGTTCGGCTTCTCTTTGAAACCAAACATACCTGCCAGCATATTGGCCGGGAAACGAACGATCCTGGAATTGAAGTCAGTGACCTTATCATTCCAATCCCTGATCGCCACAGCAATCCGGTTCTCTGTGCCTTCAATTTGAGCTTGCAGGTTAATAAACATTTCCTGTGTGCGCAGGGTGGGATAATTTTCAAAATTGATATTCAATATAGACCTTCCCAGGTTTGACAACTCCTGATTTGCCTGAGCCAGCTGTTGCGGATTATTCGGATCAGGATTAATATTGGGAATGCGTGAACGCATCTGGACAATGCGGATCAATGTAGTGTCTTCATTCCTTGCTGCACCTTTGATCGCATTCACCACATCAGTATACAATTTAGCTTTCCGGTTAAATTGAATTTCTACCTGCCCCCAGGATCCTTTGATTTCCTTTTCCTTGGTGGCAAGCCCGTTATAACTGTTACATCCCCATACAACGAATATGAGCACGATCGCCCCTACAACGATTAATGTGAGATTTCGGGATCCTTTCATGATAGTTGAGTTTAAGAAATTAAAATTAGTGTATTTCAGTGTTGTGCCGTTTATTTTCGCCTAAACCCCACCGATTAAA
>JAJKIP010000012.1 GCA_021154405.1 Segetibacter sp.
ATCTTCACGAGTACCTGACCAGCCTTTATCTCATCGCCTTCATCCATGATGATATGGCTACCTGTTGGCAGGTTATAAGATTTATTCTCCTTTCCTTCCAGTACAATGGATGGGATCTTCGTTTTGTCGCGGGTTTCAATTACAACTTTCTCGCGGTGACCAGTCTGCTCATCAGCTTCTTCACGGTAAGTAACGCCTTCAATCACATTTTCAAATTTCAGCTTACCGTTTACCTCAGCCATGATTACGTTGTTGAATGGATCCCATACGCAGATCGTATCACCTTTATGAACCTTCTGGCCATCCTTCACCTGAAGGGTTGCACCATAAGGAATATTATTAGTGATCAACAGACGGTCATTCTTGGTATCGATGATACGAACCTCACCGGTACGGCCGATTACTACCTGTACTTTCTCGCCTTCATTATTTTCAATGAGCACCGTACGCAGACCATCAAACTGGATAGTACCATCAAACTTCGCTAACAATGTGGAATCAACTGCAGCAGAACCAGCCACACCACCCACGTGGAAGGTACGCAGTGTAAGCTGTGTACCCGGCTCACCAATTGACTGTGCAGCGATGATACCTACTGCATCACCTTTCTGTGCACGTACACCACTTGCCAGGTTCTTGCCATAACATCTCACGCAGCATCCGCGCTTGCTTTCGCAGGTAAGTACTGAACGGATCTCTACAAAATCAATACCTGCATCTTCGATCTTCTTCGCAATATCTTCAGTTATCTCGTCACCAGCAGCAATGATCAGTTCTTCATTTTGCGGGTTATATACATCATGTAATGATGTACGACCCATGATCCTGTCTGACAGCGGTTCAATAATATCCTCGTTATCTTTCAATGCAGAAGTAGCAATACCACGGAGAGTACCACAATCTTCTTCTGTGATCACCACATCCTGGGCAACGTCCACCAGACGACGGGTCAGGTAACCGGCATCGGCTGTTTTAAGGGCCGTATCGGCAAGACCTTTACGGGCACCGTGCGTAGAGATGAAGTAATCCAATACATTCAATCCGCCTTTAAAGTTGGAAAGAATGGGGTTTTCGATGATCTCGGAACCAGTAGATCCTGATTTCCTTGGCTTGGCCATCAACCCTCTTATACCTGCAAGCTGTTTGATCTGTTGTTTGGAACCACGGGCTCCTGAATCCAGCATCATGAACACGGAATTGAATCCCTGTCTGTCGTTGCTCAACTCGCGGATCAGTGTTTCAGTGATACGTGTATCTACACGGCTCCAGATGTCAACTATCTGGTTGTAACGCTCATTGTTGGTGATCAGACCCATATTGTAGTTATCCCACACTTCATCTACTTCACCTTTTGCGTTATCCAGCAATTCCTGTTTAATGTCAGGAATGATCAGGTCATTAATGCTGAACGACAGACCACCCTGGAAGGCAGTACGGAAACCCAGCGTTTTAATATCATCAAGGAACTTCGCTGTTTTGGGAACATTGGTGATCTCAATGATATCACCAATGATCTCACGAAGGTTTTTCTTTGTCAATAATGCATTTACGAAACCTACTTCAGCAGGAACGTGCTGGTTGAAAATCACGCGACCTACCGTGGTCTCAATGAGCTTATGCTCCAGCAAACCATCCTGGTTACGGATGTTTGCTTTTACTTTGATCCAGGCATGCAGGTCAATCTTTCCTTCATTGTAAGCAATGATAACTTCTTCATTAGAGTAGAAAGCCTTTCCTTCTCCTTTTACCAGTTCAGTACCTGCAGATTTTCTTCCTTTTGAAATATAATACAGACCCAACACCATGTCCTGTGAAGGCAGGGTGATCGGCTGACCATTTTGCGGATTCAGGATATTATGAGAAGCCAGCATCAGCAATTGCGCTTCCAGTACGGCAGCATTGCTCAACGGTACGTGTACCGCCATCTGGTCACCGTCAAAGTCAGCGTTGAACGCGGTAGTAACCAATGGATGCAGCTGAATGGCTTTACCCTCAATCAGCTTGGGCTGGAACGCCTGGATAGATAACCTGTGCAGTGTTGGGGCACGGTTTAACATTACCGGGTGACCTTTCAATATATTTTCAAGGATATCCCAAACCACAGCTTCCTTCTTATCTACCAGCTTACGGGCAGATTTCACTGTTTTTACGATACCTCTTTCAATCAGTTTACGAATAATGAATGGCTTGAACAATTCAGCAGCCATATCCTTTGGCAATCCGCACTCATGCAATTTCAGTTCAGGACCAACCACAATTACGGAACGGCCTGAATAATCAACACGTTTACCAAGGAGATTCTGACGGAAACGGCCCTGTTTACCTTTCAATACATCACTCAGTGATTTCAATGCACGTCCACCTTCTGCTTTAACCGCATTTGATTTCCGTGAGTTATCAAACAATGAGTCGATCGCTTCCTGCAGCATTCTCTTTTCGTTCCGAAGGATTACTTCAGGCGCTTTGATCTCCAGCAACCTCTTCAAACGGTTATTACGGATGATCACGCGGCGATACAGGTCATTCAGGTCAGAAGACGCGAAACGTCCACCATCCAGGGGAACAAGCGGGCGCAGTTCCGGTGGAATAACCGGGATATATTGCATCACCATCCACTCAGGGCGGTTAGTGATACGAAGATTGGCATCACGGAACGCTTCAACCACACTCAGCCTTTTCAGGGCATCAGCCTTACGTTGCTGAGATGTTTCAGTAGCAGCAGCATTACGCAGATCAAATGACAACTGGTCAAGATCAATGCGCTGTAACATATCATGAACGGCTTCAGCACCCATCTTGGCAATGAACTTTTCAGGATCATCATCAGGCAGATACTGGTTCTCTTTTGGTAATGCATCCAGGATATCCAGGTATTCTTCTTCTGTAAGAAGATCACCAACATTCTGGCCTTTATCAGCACGGATACCAGTCTGTATTACTACAAACCTTTCATAATAGATGATGCTCTCCAGTTTCTTGGAGCTCACACCCAGCAGGTAACCGATCTTGTTAGGAAGTGATTTGAAATACCAGATATGTACAACAGGTACCACCAGTTTAATGTGACCCATTCTTTCACGACGTACTTTCTTCTCAGTTACTTCCACACCACAACGGTCACATACGATACCCTTATAACGAATACGTTTATATTTTCCGCAGGCACATTCGTAATCCTTAACGGGTCCGAAGATCCTTTCGCAGAATAAACCATCACGCTCGGGCTTGTAAGTCCGGTAGTTGATAGTTTCAGGCTTCAACACTTCGCCATAGCTTCTTTCCAGGATTGTATCCGGAGAAGCCAGCCCGATAGTGATTTTTGAAAATGATGGTTTTGGACGATTTTCTTTTTTGATAGCCATAATGCTTTTGTATCTAGTGTCTTTACAATAATTGTTATTTCGAAATTTTGGTCCCGACACCTATCGGGAGGGAAATTTCCTCCGCCGCGGCGGACCCGATTGTACTTTTCCCAATTATTCGAATTTGAGATCCAGACCCAATCCTCTCAGTTCATGCACCAATACATTGAATGATTCAGGAATACCGGCTCTTGGAACGTTATCTCCCTTCACGATAGACTCGTAAGTCTTCGCGCGACCGATAATATCATCCGATTTGATGGTAAGCAATTCCTGCAGGATGTTAGATGCACCGTATGCTTCCAGTGCCCACACTTCCATTTCACCGAAACGCTGACCACCGAACTGTGCTTTACCACCCAACGGCTGTTGTGTAATAAGACTGTATGGTCCGATAGAGCGTGCGTGCATCTTGTCGTCTACCATGTGGTGCAGTTTGATCACGTAAATGATACCCACTGTTGCCTTTTGGTGGAAACGATCTCCGGTTTCACCATCATAGAGATAGGTGTGACCGAATTTTGGAAGACCAGCCTCAGCGCAATATTTTTCAATTTCGTCTGTGCTTGCACCATCGAAGATTGGAGTAGAGAATTTGAGACCCAGTTTCTCACCAGCCCAGCCAAGAACAGTTTCATATATCTGTCCGAGGTTCATACGGCTTGGTACACCCAGTGGGTTCAACACGATATCTACCGGAGTTCCATCTTCGAGGAACGGCATATCTTCTGCACGAACGATCTTGGCTACGATACCTTTGTTACCGTGGCGACCCGCCATTTTATCACCCACTTTAAGCTTACGCTTAACAGCGAGATAAACTTTAGCCAGTTTCAACACACCAGCAGGTAACTCGTCACCGATAGAGATATTGAACTTCTCCCTCTTGTAACGGCCAAGCTCTTCGTTGTACTTAATATTAAAGTTGTGAAGAAGCGTATTTATCTGATCATCCACTTTCTTGTCACCAGTCCAGCCCAGCGGATTGATATTCTGATAATCCAGGCCAGTCAGGTTCTTGGCAGTGAATTTGGCACCTTTACCGATCTGCACTTCACCGAAGTTATTGCTAACGCCGGAGGAGGTATGATTGGCCAGGGTTGTAGTCAGCTTTTCCAGCAGCACTTCCATCAGGTCAGCTTCATTCTTCTCGTGCATTTTTTCCAGCTTCTCGATCGCTGCTTTCTCTCTCACCTTTGCATTCTTGTCCTTCTTTGCACGCTGGAACAGTTTCTTGCCGATTACAATACCTTCCACACCATTCGGAGCTTTCAGTGAAGCATCTTTTGCATCACCAGCTTTATCACCAAAGATCGCACGGAGCAATTTTTCTTCCGGAGTAGGATCAGATTCTCCTTTCGGAGTGATCTTGCCGATAAGAATATCTCCTTCCTTGATATGTGCGCCGATACGGATGATACCATTCTCATCCAGATCTTTTGTTGCTTCTTCAGAAACGTTCGGGATATCTGGTGTCAGTTCTTCTTCACCAAGTTTTGTATCGCGCACTTCCAGTTCATATTCGGAAATATGTACTGAAGTGAACAGATCTTCACGAACCACTCTTTCACTGATCACGATAGCATCCTCGAAATTGTACCCTTTCCAAGGCATGAATGCCACTTTAAGGTTTTTACCCAATGCCAGTTCACCATTCTGGGTAGCATATCCTTCAGTCAGGAAGTCACCTTTCTTCACCTTCTGGCCTTTCTTAACGGCAGGTTTCAGGTTGATACAGGTTTCCTGGTTTGTTTTAATGAATTTGGTGAGTTTATATACACGGAGATCTTCCTCAAAGCTTACCAGCTTCTCGGCTTCATCCCTGTCATAACGAACATGGATCTCATTTGCATCCACAAACTCAACCACGCCATTACCATCTGAATGGATCTGGATACGTGCATCGCGGGCAGCCTTTCCTTCGAGACCGGTACCTACAACAGGTACATCAGGACGGATCAATGGTACAGCCTGACGTTGCATGTTTGAACCCATCAGCGCACGGTTGGCATCATCATGCTCAAGGAATGGGATCAGGGAAGCGCTCAAACCAACGATCTGGTTGGGAGCAACATCCATGAACTCAACTTCACCTTTATCAAGGATTGGGAAATCACCTGTCTGACGAGATTCGATCTTATCATTCAGGAATTCACCTTTATCAGATAATTGAACATTTGCCTGTGCGATCTTTGCTTCATCCTCTTCTTCAGCGCTCAGGAAGGTCAGTTCCTTCATGTTCACCTTTCCATCATTCACTTTACGATACGGAGTTTCAATGAAACCCATCTCGTTGATCTTTGCGTGAACGCAAAGAGTGGAGATCAGACCGATGTTTGGACCTTCAGGAGTTTCAATAGTACACAAACGGCCATAGTGGGAGTAGTGTACGTCACGAACCTCAAAGCCTGCTCTCTCACGGCTCAGACCACCGGGTCCGAGTGCGGAGATACGACGCTTGTGAGTGATCTCACTCAGCGGGTTGGTCTGGTCAAGGAACTGTGACAGCTGTGACGTTCCGAAGAAGGAGTTGATCACAGAAGACAGTGTTCTTGCGTTGATCAGGTCAACTGGAGTGAATACCTCATTGTCACGCACGTTCATCCTTTCACGGATGGTCCTGGCCATACGGGCAAGACCAACACCGAACTGAGCATATAACTGCTCACCTACGGTACGTACACGACGGTTGCTGAGGTGATCAATATCATCGATCTCAGCCTTACCATTGGTTAATTTAACCAGGTACTTAATGATAAGGATGATATCTTCTTTAGTCAATGTTTTTTGTTCGAGCGGAGCATCCAGATTCAGCTTGCGGTTGATCTTGTAACGACCAACTTCACCGAGATCATAACGCTTGTCGCTAAAGAACAGCTTGTCGATGATACCACGGGCAGTTTCATTATCCGGGGCATCAGCGCCACGCAACTGGCGGTAGATGAACTGAACGGCTTCCAGCTCACTGTTGGAAGTATCCTTGTTTAAAGTATTGTAGATAATCGCGTAATCACCACCTACATCTTCGCGCTGAACGAATACGCTCTTCACATCCATTTCAGAAATAGTGTCGATCGCTTCTTCATCAAGTACAGTATCACGCTCCATCACGATCTCATTCCTTTCGATGGATACAACCTCACCGGTGTCTTCATCCACGAAATCTTCTACCCATGTTCTCAATACGCGGGCTGCGAGCCTTCTGCCAACATATTTTGAAAGTGTTTTCTTATCACTTTTAACTTCATCGGCCATACCAAACAGCTCAAGGATATCCTTGTCAATTTCATAGCCGATAGAACGCAGGAGCGTAGTAACCGGGAATTTCTTCTTCCGGTCAATATAGGCATACATGACATTGTTGATGTCTGTAGCAAACTCCATCCAGGCTCCCTTGAAAGGAATAACCCTTGCAGAGTAGATCTTGGTACCATTGGGGTGAATAGACTGACCGAAGAATACGCCCGGGGAGCGGTGCAGCTGGGAAACCACTACACGCTCAGCTCCGTTGATCACGAAAGTACCACGGGGAGTCATGTAAGGGATATTACCCAAAAACACATCCTGCACAATAGTCTGGAAGTCTACGTGCTCCTCATCATTACAGCTTAATCTCAACTTAGCTTTTAAAGGAACAGCATATGTTAATCCGCGCTCCATACACTCTTCAATAGTATAGCGGGGCGGATCAATGAAATAGTCCAGAAACTCCAGCACAAAGATGTTTCGGGTGTCCGTGATCGGGAAGTTATCCTTGAACACACGGAATAAACCCTCAATGTTTCTTTTGTCTGGTGTAGTTTCTAACTGGAAAAATTCTTTGAAAGACTGAATCTGTACTTCAAGAAGGTCGGGTGTTTCAGCCAGGTGCTTGATTTTACCGAAATCCACTCTTGAGTTCACTTTAGTTGAAGACATACGCAAAAACCGGTTTTACAATAAATGAGGACGCGCAAATCACTTACAGGCTTCCATTTCGTTAGAAACAAAAGCCTTTGAGATTCAACTACTTAAGTTTGATTTGGAACGTCAAAGTTTTATTGGCCAAAATAAAGGACTGCAAAGGTAAGGAATTAAACCATCCCAACAAGAAAAAATTGCCGACAAAAATCCCGCCAAATTCGCGTTAAAAACTGTTTTTCCAGTGGTTTATCCACCTAATTTGAGCCTCGTGAATAAAAGATTATGAACCCGTGGATAAGAGATTATTTCAGTTTCTCCCGTAAAGACAGGATCGCTATTCTGGTGCTCGTAACACTGATCTTTCTGACCTTATTATTGCCGAATTTTTTCAGGAACGCCATCCATACACCTCCTGATCAAACAGACACTGCCTGGATAGCATTGGTAAAAGCCCTTGTAGTAAAACAGGATTCGGAGAATTTGGTTCATTCCGGGCCAAAATGGTCCGGAAACAGGCAATTTGCCGCCCGCACTCCCGATTCTGCCAGACGCTGGAAGGATTGGAGCCAGTCCAGGCAAAATAGCAGGCCACTTCCGGAAAAACGTTTTGTCCGCAAGCCAGTCGCTCCGGTTGATATCAATTTAGCTGATACAACAGCCTTTATTGCCCTGCCGGGAATTGGCAGCAAGCTGGCAGACCGTATAGTTAAGTTCAGGGAAAAGCTGGGCGGGTTTTACTCCATCGACCAGATTGGAGAAGTATATGGGTTGGCTGATTCGGTTTTTCAAAAGATCAGGCAACTTTTTCTTATGGCTCCTTTCCTTGTTAAGAAAATCAATATAAATAACGCTTCAATAGATGAATTAAAGACCCATCCTTACATCCGGTTCAATATTGCCAGGAGTATTATTTCCTATAGAGAGCAACATGGAATGTTTACAGCCCTGGAAGATTTGAAAAGGCTGGTTTTGATGACTGAGGATATCTATACTAAGGCTTACCCTTACCTGGAGCTGTAGTACTGACTGAAATCTTATCCATAATGATCTTTTCCACGTCAACCTCAAGTGTACCCGATGGTTCCAAATATTGCCCGGGAATCTCACTTCTTAACAAATGAACTGTTTCAATGCTTTCAGCCTTTTTCCTGTCTCCGGTTTTTTCGAACACAAATTGTTTCACAAAGGGATCAGGCACCCAGTTAAAAAATGTTGATGGCACTCCCAATTCGTCCCATGATCTTGTAATGCCATATGCCCTCTGAAAAAAATTCTCATCTGGCCGCAAAAAGTAAACCCTTTTAATATCATCCCTATAATTTTCAGTAATATAATTCCTGACCAAACGATACTCCTGGGTAATTGGTTCCAGGAATAATTTATGAAAGTTATACCATGCATTAATTACGAATAATGTGCAGATTCCGATTACAACCATTTTTTTCATTCTTTCCGATGATATCACTTCAATCAATGAATTCATTACCAGGAAAAACACAGAAAGATTCAAAGCCAGCAATGTTCTGTTAGAGGCATAATTCTCTTTGACCAACAGCGAGGGCAGGTAGATCAGTGCCCATAGTAACACGATTATAAAAGGATAAGCTATTCGCTGTCCAATTGTATTCTTCTTTTGCTGAATAAAATTGAGAATGATCCATGCGCCAAATAATACCCGGTAAAATATCTTTCCTGTTTTGTTATTCTCATTCATGACATAGTTGAAACGAAAAGAGGATGACATGACCTTCTGTAGCAGGAATTTTAATTTTCCGAACGGATTAATCACAATATCGGTCCGGGTGTCTGCACCCGCCTGAACCATATTCAGGCTAATCTTAAATAAGACAAAATATAAGCCGGACATCAGGATGTAAACTATTCCACCCATGAGAATTTTCCTGTTTAACTTTCCCTCTTTTACGAGGTGCAATAAAAATGGCAACAGGAAACAGCCAAATCCACTCTGATAAGAGAATAGAGCAACCTGAGCAGCTATAGTAGAGATAACCAGCAGGTAAATTGCCTTCTTCCGGTTTATTTTCCATTCTGAAATAGCAATGTATAAATAGTACCCGGATAATAAACCGGCTGTATTGGCAAGGAACAATTCAAGGCAGGCAGCCCAACTTACATAAATACAAAATTGCTGACTGCAAACAAGGAACAGGAGAGAGAAGAAAGTAAGTATTTCGGGCAAATTTTCTCTTGCTACGATTCTTTTGATAGCTACATACCAAAGCGGGATCGATACCATCCATCCTGCCAGTGAAAATAACCGGATATAAGTAATATCGTGGATGGTTGTAGCCGAAGAAAACAGCCATTGAAATAATTTTTCTGTGATCAGTCTTCCCTGGGGAAGGAACATCTGAAAATGGCTTCCTTCATTATATCGCCATAACTGAACGATTTCATCGGTATAGACATACTCTGCGGTAAATAACGGGTAAAATATAAGAATGACGATTGCCCATAGAATGAGGATATACAAAAGATCCTTTTTCGTTATTGGTGCCAGGTTCATCCCATGAAAATACAACAAGCTAATGGAGCGAAGGGAAAATGGATGGCATAGGGTGATGAAAATAGGCTTGCAGATCCTGGGGAGATCCTGGGGTTATCCTGGGGTTATTCTAGGGTTATCCTGGGATTTTTTTAAGAAATTACCTTTAATAACCCTAAGGTAAACTCAGCAATACGTGAAAAAGACCTCAGGATCTGCCAACTCTGTACGAACTTTATAATCCTTGATTTAAAAAACCATTAAACCATCCTTTATGACAAGAAATGATGCACTTATTGAAAAAGCCGTTGCCGGCGCCATGGGCAAGGAAGTTATCATCAGAGAAATCAGAGGTAAAATTGTAGTTACCGGTAAACCAGCGTTTAAAGAGAGAATACTTTCTGAAAAACAGGAGCTGGTTACACAATTTATGCGCACTGCGAATGAGTATGCAAAAGGGATAATGAGCCATGAGAAGTTGAGGAACGGTGCCCAAATTCGGCTAAATGTGACCAGGGAGCGCTTATATACAGCCCTGGTTAGTGAATACTGGAAAAAGTGTTGGGGCAAGAGCAAGGAAGAATCGAAAAAAGTTGAAAAAGAACTGTCCAATATGGTGGAAGAGGTGATGAATGAAGAACAACAGGACAATTCGATTTTGCCTGGATCTCAGAACTCATAAAGTCTTATTATAAACACTGAATTTAAACAGCAGCCGGAATCAGGTTGAGTATATTACTTGCCTTTATGGTATTTACTCCTGATCCTGCTCAGGGTTTCTTCATTCATGCCCAGGTAAGTAGCAATATATTTTAAAGGGACCCGCTGCATCAGGTCAGGATGATTATCCAGGAAGAATTTGTATTTCTCTTCTGCGGTCTGTTTACGCAGCATTCTGGTGCGCTGTTCAGCCAGGTAAAGTGAATATTCTGTTTGCTTTCTGCCGATGATATTGAAATCAGGAAACTCTTTGTATAAAGATTGTATATCGCGGTAATGGATGCAAGCCAGTGTAGTTTCTTCCATAGCTTCGATGAATTCATCTCCTGGTTTCTGATGGTAATAACTGATCCAGGAAGTAATGATAAACCCTTCGTCCATGAAACGGGAAGTGATATCTCGTTCTTCATTGATGTAATAGGCTCTGGCCAGTCCATTTACTACCATGCAGGCCTGGTCACAGACCTCTCCGTCTCTCAATAAAAATGCCTTTTTAGGATAGTCAATGATCCGCGTCACTGAAGTTATTTTATCAGTTAGCGCTTCACTCATGGGATATAAGGCATTGAGCCTGTTAAGCAGTTTGGTAATCATGGTGGGCTTACAATTACTTACTATTCCTACTTATGACAAAATACTACTAATCCGGGAAAGAAAGGCCTCCCCGCTTTGGCGGGGAGGCCAGATGGAACTACTGCCGCGTCATTAAAAAAGTCATTTTATCGCCTGGGTCAATTAAATCGACGAGATAGAAAACTAATACCTTACAATCGAACTTTTCAATGGTTCCATTTATCAAACCGTCACTCGTAAGAGTCTTGTCATTGAGCGACCATACGCCGTCATCATTGCCATCAGGACTACAGATCTGCCCTTTATCGAAATGTCTGTAGGTACCGTTGGCACTCAAAAATATTTCGTCATCTCTTTCGCAGGGATCCATGAATTGTAAATAATCTGTTTCAGAAGAATTAAAATTCCCCTTATACTTTATGCTGGTGATCTTATAGGTCCCGGCAATAGTAGAAACATTGATCGGGCAGGTGGCGGGCTGGTTATTATTTTTCTCTTTTTGGCAGGCTCCTAAAATAACAATGGATAGAAGAAGGAAGAGTTTAATTGAATGGTAAACTGTGTTTCGCATAGCAACTGTTTTAGAATTAATAATTGTGGTTTGCATCCTAAAATTGAAACAGTTTATATGCGTTTGCAATGACAATTGTCAAGACAGAAGGAATGAATACCAGGTCTTGATATTTGTCAATCTGTAAATGAAAACGAAGCCCTACATAAACATTTATTTAACAAAACCTGTGCAGCAATAATAGATGCTTCCAGAACGCGATTATTTAGAATCTGGCCGAATTGGAAGCGAAATGTATGGCAGACAATAAATGGAAATAAAAAACCCCGGCATAACCGGGGTTTACTATTAATTGGAATTACATTAAGCAATTTCAACGTCAGCGCCTGCTTCTTTCAGCCTATTAAGGATTTCTTCTGCTTCAGCTTTGGAAATACCAGTCTTGATAGGCTTGGGAGCACCATCAACCAGGTCTTTTGCTTCTTTCAGACCGAGACCAGTCAGATCTTTAACGATCTTAACCACGTTCAGTTTGGAAGCACCACCGCTCTTCAGGATCACATCGAATGCTGTTTTTTCTTCAGCTGCGGCTGCTGTATCACCACCGCCACCAGATACTACTACTGCAGCGGCTGCTGGCTCAATGCCATATTCTGATTTTAAGAAGTCAGCCAGTTCCTGTACTTCTTTTACTGTCAAGCCTACCAGGCTTTCTGCTAATGCTTTTACGTCTGCCATTTGATTTAAATTTTTACCGACTTCATATCTGCCTCTGGCAGATCCGCCGGCCGTTTAAAAAAATTCTGTTTTAGATATAGTTATAGAATTCAAATTATTACTCTGCCGCTGGAGCCACTGGCGCCTCTGGTGCACCTGCAGCCTGCTTTTCATGATGGTGCAATAATGCAGCCAGCACGCGTTTTGCAGGGGATTGCAACAGCCCGATCACTTC
>JAJKIP010000013.1 GCA_021154405.1 Segetibacter sp.
ACCACTACCTTGTTGTACTGTTTGAAGTATTCTATTAACGGCTGGAAATTACTCAGCGCGCCAAACAGGCCATGCAACAATACCAGTGGCTCCCCGTTGCCCTCTTCAATAAATTTGAACTTGTTATCCTGTTTAATCTCGTATTCCATGTTCCCCGGCACTGTTAATTTTTGCTAAAATAATCGTTTTAAAGCACATTATTAAGCCACTAAACCAATCTGTTGATCCTCTCCTGCAAAGATAGCAGACGGAATGCCATTTACCTGCTGTCCTGCTTGTTTCTTATTACAAAAAACGGCCATTTCAATAAAAATCAAATAACGAAGCCCTTAAAAAACGTGAATTCGCACTATTGAGTTGGACTGGCAGGCATTTTTTGTGCAACTCCTCCAAAAAATTGTTGGAGTTCATTAAACATATCCCTAAAAAAGGGAATAATACTCCCCAGGCTGTTGATCACTTTGGGGCCCCAAGGCTGAATATAGGCGTAAGTAACTGAGTTCCGGACAGTCTCTTCTTTGAAGATGTGAAGCTGCACCGCATAAAAAAGAAAGATACTGTATACAACTGTGAACAGAATCACATAGAGGAGAATACCCCCCAGCCGGTTCACCCAACCCAACATGGCTATTTCCACAGTTTTTTGAATCAGGTTGGCACCTAGTCGAACTATTAAAACTATTCCCATGAACACAACCACAAAGGATATTATGGGCAGCCATCTGTCTGATATATTCACCACCCTGCCAAGCTGCACAGCTACCAGTGCTGATACTTTAATAGCCGCAGCCAGTCCTGCAATAATTGCCAGCAAAGAGAATATGCTTACTATCAATCCCCGTCTGAAGCCTCTGATCACAGCCCATACCATTAGAAGGAGAAAGATTATATCGATGAACATGAAGAAGTATAAAGAGAATACCTGTGATATTCGAAAATGTCTGCTAAAAATCTGCTAAAAGATACAGGATACTGTGGCGGATGGAATTTATTTATTTGCTGCTCAATAATTCCTTCACCATGGCAGAAATGGTTTTCCCATCTGCCTTGCCTGCCAGTTGTTTGGTGGCCGCACCCATCACCTTGCCCATATCAGCTGGTGTAGAAGCTCCGGTATCCGAAATGATCTTGCTGATAGTGGCTTTCAATTCTTCAGGAGAAAGCTGTGCAGGCAGGAATTTTTCTATCACCTCAATTTCTTCTTTTTCCTTCTGAGCAAGGTCTGCACGATTTTGCTGCTGATAAATCTCCAGGGAATCCCTGCGTTGCTTGACGAGCTTCTGAAGTAATTTGATCTCATCATCTTCCTTCAGCTCTCCACCTGCACCTTCAGAAGTTTTCGCCAATAATATTGCGGCCTTAATTGCCCGGAGACTACGTAATGCTTTTTCATCCTTGGCTAGCATTGCAGCTTTGAGATCAGTCATGATTTTTTGTTCGAGACCCATAATCTATTTAGTTGAACTTAATAATTATTTAATCATCAGGTAGCCTTATTTTCTTTCAATTGTTTTTCCCGGAACCTGTTATAGAAATCCTGCGAGAACTTCTTCATTTCCTCCACAGCATCTTTATCATTGGTAGCCCTGCCGTAAGTATCTGCCATTGTCATCATGGTTTGAAAAAAGAAATCAGCCATTTCATCTACCATCATGTCTTTGGTCCAGAGATCAATCCGGAGTGCTGTTTTTTCTGCGCCATCCCAAAAAGACAGCATCATGGCCTTGGCCTTCTGGGCATTTTCAATCGTAGTATCGGTTGCATTCCACGCAATCAGATCTGGTATCTTGTTATCATCTGTATGTACATCGATAATAATACTGGATAAACCCATAAAAATAATATTGTGGCAAAGATAAGTAGTGTCCCGATAGTTATTGGGACAGGGTTCAGTTTGATCAGCCGGAATCCCGATGGCTATCGGGATAAGATTTCATTACTGCCTGCCACATAAGTTTTGCCGTTTTATCCCAACTGAATTCTTTTGCCCGTTCAATGCCTTTTTCGATCAGCCTGTACCTGAGGGATTCGTCTTTATACAACAACATCATCTTGTCAGCAATATCTGAATGATCGGCTGGATTGGCAAACAGGGCTGCATCTGCAGCAATTTCCTGCATGGATGAATTAAGGGAAGTGACTACAGGTATATGACAACGCATGGCTTCAACCACCGGAACTCCGAATCCTTCAAAAAGTGAAGTATACACCATTGCATAGGCAGATCCGATTATATTTACCAGTTCCTGTTCTTCCATATATCCTGTATGCACTACATCGTCCCTGTATTTATAGGATTTCAGGCTTTCCTTAAATTGCTCATATTTCCAGGCAAGCCTGCCTGCAAGCACCAGCTTCCAGTCACTCTTCTGTCTTTTCTTGAATATAGAAAATGCTTTTAGCAGCTGTATCAGATTCTTTCTTGGATGAATGGCCCCTGCATAAACAAAATAGTTTTTACCGTCAGTGTATTTATTCCTGGTCTCTTCCTGAATGGCAAAATCAACCGGATGGAATATTTCTTTCGCAGCACTGTAAACAACTGTAACCTTTTCTCCGCTTACTTTATACTGAGTAACTATATCATTCTTTGAGAATGCAGATACAGTTGCTATCGACCTTGCTTTTTCAAGAAATTTTGGTGTAAAGTGTTTATAAAATAATAAATGGGATTTCCTGATAAAAGAAGGATAATGAATAAATGAAAGATCATGCACAACAAGGCATTGAGGAATTTTTGTTGTCAGTGAACAAAATCCATCACTTGATAAAAAGATATCCGCTTTATGCTTTTTAAGTAATCTTGGGATCTGTATATCATACCACCATTTCCACAATATGGGATGACGCGCTGGCGGACCTGCAACAATTGCTTTTACATTTGACGAAAACACAAATCGTTTATCAAAAGGACGGTCAAAGATGAAAAGGAATTCATGCTCCGGATGATCTTTTACCATCCGGATCAGCACCTCATAAATGAAATACCCATATCCTTCCAGGTAATCATTTAATAAGAACCTTGTATTGACAGCTATTTTCATCAGCGGGCAAAGGTAGTCAGTCTGAGCGGGGCAGGAACACTAATTCCATTGATTGAGGCATCTGTCGTTTCCTCGTAAATTTCCTGCACTTGCCTTATAGAGCATCAGCCTTTTACTCAGGAAAACCAGTATTTTCCCATCAATTGATGTTAATCACAACAGGTGCAATTACTGTGGATATTCGGTTAATACTGAATGAAAAACAGGGCAGTAGTACAATTGATTCCAGCTCTGTTGATGTCTACCTTTATTGTAGTGAATAATCCGTAAGTGTTATCCATTATTGGATAGTTAAAGTCGTAGCCTATGAGACAAATATACCCCCGTTTTTTTACCGCTATACTGTCAGTAATACTTCTTCTCGGCATAACGCAGAAGAGTCTTGCACAAACCTGTCCTGATGGAAGTCCCCAGGGTGGAACTGCATTTGATACAACCATTGCATTTCCTTCGGGCGTAACAATTACTGATGTAAAATTCCCTCAATTTGATCCTACATCCGGTATGGTAACCTGTGTTAAACTATGTGTAACTATTACAGGTGTAGTGGATACATTGGCCATGCAGAATTTTGCTGCATCTGGTCAAACAGGAACCTTCACTTATACCAGAAAGGATACCATGAGAGGACCAGGATTGATCACTCCACTATCAAATAATGCCAATCAAACATATGGTCCTTATGGATTGAGCCCTTATGATGGTGTGGCTGGTTCTGGTGGAGACTTTTTTGGATTTGCAGATAGTACCATCCTTACTGCGCAATTATGCCGCACGCTAACAGATTCTACATCGATCGCGGATTTTTATGGAACAGATAGCGTAACATATAATTATAATATTGATGTATCTACAGGGGCTTCTATTACAGGAGGCAGCAGCAGTACATTAGTACTCACATCTGCTTTTGTACATTTTCATTTTGAATATTGCAAATGCCCAAAATTGGTACTCCCATTAAATATCAGTTCATTCAATGCAGATAAATTAACTAATAACAAAGTAGAATTAAAATGGACAGGCCTGGATGATCCATATGCCAACTATCATTATGAAGCAGAAATGAGTAGAGATGGTTCCAAATTCTATAAGGTAGGATCTATGCCCAAAAATGCAATGGCGGAATCATATAAGCTTCTTTATACAACTAATGGTGAAACCGGCTCCTGGTACTTCAGGATCAAGCAGGTTTATTCAAATGGATATGCCAGGTATAGTAATATTCAGCTGGTGGCCATGGAAAATTCCGGTTCTCCAAAGTTTTCTCTATATCCAAACCCCTCTCAGGGCATTGTTGGTATTAAATTTGATAATAGTTCTGCCGGACATTACGATATCCAAATCTATAACACGCAGGGACAAATTATTGTGAATAAAGCTATTGTGGTAGGGGGTTCTTCTTATGTGCAGTTAGGGGTTTTGAAGGGCGGGAATTATTGGCTGAGGCTGACCAACAAACAAAGCCTCGAATCCTGCGTCAATCAACTTATTATTAAATGACCTCTTAGGTGGAAGAGGATGGTGGCTTGTAAAAGGGGCCTTGGTTCGGGGCCCCTTTCTTTTTTAGGACCTTCTTCCCAGAGGACTCCAAATACGGAAAAGCTGAAATTGCCTTTAAATCCATTCCTAATACCTCACAGCACCCCTTTTAACCAAAGAACCAGCGCTTCAATTTCCTTCTTCAGACTGACTTTCATACATTTGTTGACTTACTTATTATCATGGAATATAATACTACCAGAAATCATCTAATGATGAGCGAATACGGGCGTCATGTGCAGAAAATGATTGAGCATCTGCTAACTATTGAAGACCCCGAGAGAAGGCAGCGAAATGCGTATGCCGTGATTGAATTGATGGGATTTCTGAATCCGCATCTCAAAAACGTTGAAGACTTCAGGCATAAATTATGGGATCATCTTTTTCTTATCTCTGATTTCAAACTGGAAGTAAAATCACCTTATCCCATCCCAACCAGGGAATCACTGAGTGAGAGACCCAAACCATTGCCTTATCCCAAACGCTATCCAAAACATTCCCATCTCGGAAAGAATCTTGAGATCGTTATCAGGAAAGCTCTTAAAGAAGAAGATACAGACAAACGCGCCGGTTTTGCCAATGCCATTGCATATTATATGAAATTGGCTTATAATAACTGGCATAAGGAAATAATGCATGATGATGCCATTCAGAGTGAGCTCACAAACATTACCGATGGGCAATTAACTTTCACCAATACGCCTTATGTAAAAGCCTTCCGTCCTCAGGATAACAGGGACAGAGATAGCCGTGGTGGTTATGGTCAAAAACGTGGAGGCAAATTCCAGCATCGCAATAACGGTGGTGGTGGCGGCGGCGGCGGAAGACGTAATGATAACAGAGGCGGTGGGAACTTTAAAAAGAAAAGATATTAAGACGGCTGGCAAAAGCTGAAATAGCAACGCGAAAATTGGATCTAAAAATTACTTCCGATTTTCGCGTTTTAAATTTCGATCCGCCGCAGCGGACCAATCAAGACAAATGAACTCATTCGAAGTATACGGAGGCAAAAAATTATATGGCGATATAACACCGCAGGGTGCCAAGAACGAAGCCTTGCAAATCATCAGTGCTGTATTGCTGACCCCGGAAAAAGTAAGGATCACCAATATCCCTGATATCCTCGATGTAAATCTCCTCATTGAATTATTGATAGAAATGAATGTAAAGGTGGAGCGGCCAAAACGCGATACCTGTATTTTCCAGGCAGATAATGTAAACATCGATTACCTCCATAGCGAAGATTATAAAAAGAAAAGTGGAAGATTACGAGGTTCTGTAATGCTGGCAGGCCCCATGCTCTCCCGGTTTCGCAAAGCATTTATACCAAAACCTGGCGGTGACAAGATTGGCAGACGAAGGCTGGATACTCATATAATCGGATTCCAGAAACTGGGTGCTTCCTTCAACTATCATTCTGAAGATGGATTTTTTCACCTGGAAGCTCCTGATTTGAAGGGTACGAGCCTATTGCTGGATGAGCCTTCTGTTACAGGTACAGCCAATATTGTTATGGCTTCAGTAATGGCAAAAGGCACTACAACTATCTACAATGCCGCATGTGAGCCTTATATCCAGCAATTGTGCAAATTGTTGAATGCAATGGGAGCTTCCATTTCAGGAATAGGAAGCAATCGCCTCACAATTGAAGGAGTAACTTCTTTACAGGGCACAGAGCATCGAATGTTGCCGGATATGATTGAAGTGGGTTCATTCATTGGCCTTGCGGCAATGACACAGAGTGATATCACAATTCGCAATGCAGGTATAGAACACCTGGGTATTATACCGGAGAAATTTCAACAGCTGGGTATCAAATTAAATTTTAAGGGGGATGATATTCATATCCCTTCCCAGGATATTTATGAAGTACAGCGTTACCTCGATGGTGGAGTGTTAACTGTATATGACCATCCATGGCCGGGATTCACACCTGACCTGTTGAGCATTGTACTGGTTACTGCCATACAGGCAAAAGGAAGTGTTCTTATTCACCAGAAGATGTTTGAAAGCCGTCTGTTCTTTGTAGATAAGCTTATAGATATGGGGGCACAGATCATATTGTGTGATCCACATCGTGCCGTTGTTATTGGTCTTGAAAGGGAACAGAAACTCAGGGGTATTACCATGAGCAGTCCCGATATACGTGCTGGCGTATCGCTCCTTATAGCAGCACTGAGCGCTGAAGGAAGAAGCGTAATTCAAAATATAGAACAGATAGACCGGGGTTACCAGTATATAGACGCGCGATTGATTAAACTCGGAGCCGAGATTAAACGCATATGACCGGAAAAAAGACCTTTAAATCCTGAACGTTGAGTAACCAGAATAAAATCATCATAATCACAGCTCCTTCCGGTGCAGGCAAAACTTCCATAACGCGCTACCTGCTTAACAATTTGCCGAATTTGGCATTTTCGGTTTCTGCAGCAACAAGGGAGGCGAGGAGCTATGAACAACACGGAAGGGATTATTATTTTTTAACTCCTGAAGATTTCAAACAAAGGATACAGCAGGGTGAATTTGTAGAATGGGAAATGGTATACGAAGGGAAATTCTATGGCACGCTTAAGTCAGAATTACAAAGGATATGGGACAATAACCAGGTTCCTCTGCTGGATATTGATGTAAAAGGAGCCCTCCATGTAAAGGAACAATATCCTGATACCACATTAACTATTTTCATTGAACCACCTTCCGTAGAAGAATTAAAAAACAGATTACAATCCCGGGGAACCGAGACCGCCGAATCCCTTCAGACAAGAGTTAACAAGGCTTCTTTTGAATTGTCATTCAAGGACAGTTTCGACGAATGTATTGTGAATGATGATTTTGACAAGGCCTGCCAGAAAGCCGAACAGATTGTACGGAACTTCCTGCAATAATGGCTTGTAAACTCTTCCTATCTTTACCGTTATGATCGAATGGAAGACGATAACCTGGTTCATTCTCACACTCCTGCTAATGGGTTTTTTTGCAGGCATTGAGATGGCGTATTACAGCGCAAACAGGCTGAATATCGAGCTCCGTAAGAAACAGGGAGGCATTACTGGCAACCTGCTTTCCAAATTCATAGATGCCCCGGCGAGTTTTATAGGTACCACTCTCATTGGCTTCACCATCTTTCTCGTTTTCCTTTCCCTGCAGATCAGTACGGTCATGAAACCTGTATGGAGTTATTTTCAGGTTGGATCAGACCTTGTGCATATTATCGTTGAAATAGCCATCGCCACATTTATCGTACTCATCTTTGCCGAATTCATACCCCGGGCAATTTTTCGTGCAAAAAGCAATACGCTTTTAAATGGATTGGCATTGGTAACAGATTTCTTTTACCAGATGTTCTCTCCCATTGCAGAAGTATTTATTCGATTTGCAGAATGGCTTCTTAAATATGTACTGGATGTAAAAGTTGATAAACTTAAGGATGCGCTTAGCCAAAATGAATTGAAGAACCTTTTCAATCAGACCAATGATGAGGAGCGTGTTGGAAGAAGTACCCAATTACTGGAAAACGCACAGGAATTCCCAAAAGTAAAGATCCGGCAATGCCTTGTGCCACGCAAGGAAGTGGTAGGGATAGACATACAGGCATCCATTGAAGATATCCAGAAGAAATTCATAGACACCAAACTAAGCAAGCTGATCGTGTATGAGAACAATATTGACCATATCAGCGGGTATGTTCATCAGCTAGATCTGTTTAGAAAACCTTCTACCATTAAATCGGTTCTTTTGCCTATTCCCGCAGTTCCTGAAAGTATGAGCGCTGCAGACCTGATAGGCAAATTCAGCAGTGAAAGAAAAAGTATTGCCTGGGTAGTGGATGAATTTGGCGGCACAGCCGGAATTGTAACAATGGAAGACGTGCTGGAAGAGCTCTTTGGTGAAATAGAGGATGAGTATGACAGGGAGAAATTCGTTGAAAAGCAGATCTCTGAAAATGAGTATATATTCTCCGGTCGCCTTGAGCTAGACTATCTGGAGGAAAAATATGGGTTCGATTTCCCAGAAAACGATTCAGAAACCCTTTCAGGATATATTATTAATTTTTACGAGACTATTCCCCAGCAAAAGGAACGTATTATTATCGATGATTACGAGTTTGATGTCCTTAGCGTGAGCGATACAAGAATAGAAATGGTGAAAATGAAAAAACTTAAATAGTCTCCAGGCAACTTCGCCAACAATAAGATTTCGACAATTGCTGGCGGGCAGCACCTTATCTTTGCCGCACTTTTTTACTATGGCCTTAATGGATTTTTTTAATAAGAGGAACAGGAAGAGCGAGACCAGTGAGTCGGAAATGTCCTTTATTGACCACCTGGAAGAATTGCGCTGGCACCTGATACGTTCTGTGATTGCGATTTGTATTGGCGCGATCGTATTTTTTATTTATGTGCGTGAAATTGTTGACAGGGTTCTGCTGGCCCCGGCCCATGATGATTTTATTGCTTACTCCTGGTTTTGTAAAGCCAGTCATGCCTTAGGCCTGGGTGATAGCGTCTGTATGAAGGGAATGAAGGTAAGTTTCATCAGTACCGAAATGACCGGCCAGTTCATTTCATCTTTTACCATTGCTTTTGTTGGAGGTTTTATAGTTGCCTTCCCCTATATATTCTGGGAATTCTGGCGCTTTGTAAGACCAGCACTTTCTCAAAAGGAGCTGAAGCAAACGAGGGGTGTGATCTTCTGGGTATCCTTTTTATTCTTTTTGGGTGTAGCTTTCGGCTATTTTATCCTTTCTCCTTTCATGGTTTATTTCTATTTTTCTTATTCCCTCAGCCCATTGATTGAAATAAAACCAACTTTTTCAGATTACCTCGAAAACCTGATTTATACAACAGTTGGAATTGGAGTTCTTTTCCAGATGCCATTATTGGTAATGGTGCTGGCAAGGATCGGGATCGTTTCTGCAAGGTTCCTCAGAAAATACCGCCGCCATGCTTTCGTTCTTATACTTATTGCTGCGGCTATTATTACTCCTTCAACTGATCCTTTTAGCCTTACCATTGTGACCATTCCGCTCTATGCCTTATATGAAGCAAGCATAATAGTGGCTTCCAGGATCAATAAACGGCAGGACAAGGAAATGAATGAATGGAGTTAATTACCTTTGTAATAGATAATAAAATTCACTCCAAACGTATGAACTCCCCTTTTGATCTTAGCAAGCCTGTTGCCATTGGAAGTGATCATGCAGGATTTGAGTACAAAGAAGAACTTATCTCTTTTCTGGAAGGCAAAGGAATTTCCTTTTTGGATCTCGGCACTCATGGCAAGGATTCCGTAGATTATCCCGATTTTGCTCACCCGGTTGCCACTGCAGTTGAATCGGGCAATGCCTGTTTTGGAATTTTGTTATGCGGGACCGCAAATGGCGTTGCCATAACAGCCAACAAGCATCAGAAAATACGTGCG
>JAJKIP010000014.1 GCA_021154405.1 Segetibacter sp.
GAAGCAGGGGTTTCAGAATACGCATTTGCTGGTTAAGGGGAGCAGATCTATGCAGATGGAGAAAGTGCTGGAGCGTAGCTATTCAGGTTGAATACAAGGATCCCGGTAAACATAATAACGCTTGCAGCAAAAAGTAATTCGTTGATGGCAGGGACAATGATGTATTCCAGACCGCTAACACCCTGGAGGAGTAAGAGCGTCTCATTGATTATAATGCCTGATATAAAAATCCAGATCCCGGGCATGAAATATTTTCCGGCAGGCAACAGGTCCCGGGAAATGATATATCCTAAAATAAAGATAGTGATCACCCCCAATAGAACGAGGTGCAGGTATCCAATTACAATGGGTCTGAAACCAAAGGCAAGCTGACTTAGTGATGGGTGTGTGGACCCCAGTTGTAACAAGAGTTTCAAAGTCAGTGCAATTGCCGAAAGAATTAACAAAGGCCTGCCTTTGGCCAGGAAATATGGTTTTAACGCCGCTTTATTTTTCAGGATCAGCTTTACAAGCATGAGCCAACCGGTCAACTGTGCAATGGCAGATACTACTACTATCCAATAAATAACAGGAGGAATTGGCATCCATAAGACTGACAAAAAATAGGCGGGTACACAGGCAAGGGCGATTAACCAGAAGATAAGTTTCAATTGTTTTGTGGCCGGTATTATTTTTTCAAGATTTGAAACCAATAAACCCATTCCTGCAAAAAAAAACCAGCCATTGTATTGAAAGTGCAGAAAAAAATATATCGCTGCCAGGTACCAGTTTTGATGCATTATCTTATTAGTCATCATATACCCCAGTGAAAAAGCTCCCAGGGATGAAATAATATAAAATAGCAAACCTGCTTTATACCATAGAAGGCGTGCACTTTTTTGGTTCATGGTATTCAGGTCCTTCCAGTACCTTATTGCAAAAAAGAAGGAATTGACAATGGATAAAGTTGAGAACCCTATTGCCCATGGCCCGTAACCCTGCATAGGAAAAAGTATCACCATGCCATATGCGGTCAAAAGATTTCCATATAAAAGCCAGCGATACTTTTTAAGGCAATCTTCCCCTTTATGATAGCCAAGGTCCCATATCAGCAATACCATCAACACCTGTGTTATCCATCCTGAAAAGGCAAAATGAGAATGCCCATCCAATAAATATTTCTGTTCAAAAAAGGGAAATGCAAAGGCGATTTTATAGCGGAGTAATATTCCGATAAGAGAAACGATCAGGAGGTTTAATAATGAAATCCGTAACCATCGTCGCAAAGAAAGGCCCATCTGGTGTATTTAGCCTGTAAAATTAGAAGCTGCTGTTTAGAGGCGGTATGACCATGGTCATACTTTTGCAAAATACTTTGCCTTTGTTGATCACTAACTCCCCTTTTTCATGCATATGCCGCATAGTCCTGATTACAGTTTCCACCCGGAGGCCGGTCATATCAGCTATTTGTTGCCTGGTTAAATTAAGTTGCATGCAATCGATGCAAAAGTTCTTGTTTTCTTTTTTGAGATAGTTCAACAATGACATGATCCGGGTTTCAGGATCATGACCGGCAAACGATTTTGAGAGCAGTAATTTAAAACGTACTTTTTTAGCCAGTAGCCTGGTAAATTTGAAATGAATATCCCTGTTTTCATTAATAAGGGTATTAAAAACCGGTTTGTGCAAACGCACCACAACGATATCTTCATCTGCAATGGCAGTGGCTGCATAAGGTTCATCATCAAATAATGGTATTTCACCAAAACATTCTCCGGGTTCTATAATTGTATGAATAAATTCTTTCCCCTCATCACTGATATTCATCCATTTTACACGCCCGCTCACCAATTGGTAATAAAAACAGCAGGTTGTTCCTTCTCTGAAAATAATATTTCCCTTACCTATTTTTTTAAAGGCAGCACCATAGGCCAGGAGAAGATCAATATCGATCATCATTTGATGGGAGTTTAAGTGAACGAATTCACAAAGCTATTTCTTGGGAAGGCTAAAGAAAATGAAGTTGGACGCTGGAGACCTGATGTTAATCAATGGGGAATATGATATTGCTCATATTCCGGTCGTCTGGTAAGTGTAAGCTACGCTAAATCCAACGATTCTGAGATAATAATCAGTTTAATTCTCCTTTTTATGATCCTGAGCATAAGATAAGTTTAGGAGCTAAAGTAATCTTGCATTGTCAAAAAATACTTAAACTATTGCGCAATGAAAAGATTATTGGTTATCGCGTGCATAAGTGCTTCCATCTTCATCTGGAGCGGATGTGGTGGGAATACAGACACCCCCTCAACAAAAGAAACTGAAACTTCAAAAACAGCCAGTGAAAATCCTTCTTATGACCCACACAGAGGTGAGGGAAAGTTCACCAAAGTGGAAATAGGCGCCAGCGTGGATCCCGTTATGGCTGAGAATGGGAATAAGGTGTACGGTGTTAAATGCAGCGGCTGTCATAAACTTACCGATGAAAAGCTGGTAGGGCCTGGCTGGAAAGGAGTTACAACCCGGCATTCTCCTGAATGGATCATGAATTTCATTACAAATACGGATGAAATGCTGAATAAGGACCCAAAAGCCCAGGCACAACTGGAGATATGCCTGGTACGTATGCCTAATCAGAATTTATCAGATGAAGATGCGAGAGCCCTGTACGAGTTTCAAAGGAAAAATGATGGTGTAAAATGACGGGCGCCAGACCTAATGTTCAATAAATAAATTACCAATGATGAAAATACTTCAAAGAAATGTTCTTTACCTGGTAGCGATTTCATTATTACCAGGGATACAGTCCTGCAAGCCAAAAAATGCAGGCAATACGGTTAACTCAGACGCAGCTGGCAAGGTATATGTTGCCCCGGGAAAATATGACGAGTATTATAATTTTGTTTCAGGTGGCTTCAGCGGCCAGTTAGCTGTTTATGGAATACCGAGTTGCCGGTTACTTCGTGTCATCCCTGTTTTCTCCGTAGATCCGGAAAAAGGCTGGGGATATAGTGAAGAAACAAAACCGATGTTAAACACATCTCATGGGCAGGTACCCTGGGATGACCTGCATCACGTTGCGATGTCGCAAACAAACGGTGAAATTGATGGCCGTTGGGTTTTTGTCAACGGTAACAATACTCCGCGAGTTGGCCGGATAGACCTCAGGACCTTCCGGACAGCAGAAATTATAGAACTGCCCAACAGTGCGGGTAATCACTCTTCGCCTTTTCTCACGGAAAATACTGAATACATTATTGCAGGCACACGGTTTAGTGTTCCTCCTGATGATAAGAACGGGGATGTACCTATTAATACCTATAAACAGAATTTCAAAGGAACCATCAGCTTCATCAGTGTGAATAAGGATAACGGAAACATGGATATCGCATTTCAACTGCAATGTCCTGGTGTAAACTTTGATTTAAGCCATTCAGGAAAGGGCAAATCCAGTGGATGGTTTTTCTTCAGTTGTTACAACACAGAACAGGCCAATACCTTATTGGAAGTAAATGCATCTAAACGGGATAAAGATTTTATTATGGCTGTAAACTGGAAGAAAGCGGAAGAACTGATTAAAGCTGGTAAAGGCCGAAAACAAGCTGTAAAGTATGCAAGCAACCGGTTTGATGAAAGAACTCATACTGCAACTTCTACCATTAAGAATGAAGTGGCAGTTTTAGACGTTAAGGATTTTCCGGAATTGGTTTATTTGATCCCCTGTCCCAAATCTCCGCACGGTTGTGATGTGGATCCTACAGGCGAATACATTGTTGGAAGTGGAAAATTAGCAGCCTTGATCCCGGTGTTCAGCTTTGATAAAATACAAAAAGCAATTGCTGATAAAGCATTTGAAGGGACCTATGACGGGGTTCCGGTTATTAAATATGAAGCCGCACTCTATGGTGAGGTTAAAAAACCCGGTCTTGGTCCTTTGCATACAGAATTTGATGACAGGGGAAATGCTTATACATCTATGTTTGTTTCGAGTGAAGTAGTAAAGTGGAGCCTTAAAGACCTTACTGTATTGGACAGAGTGCCTACTTATTATTCCGTAGGTCATTTAATGATACCAGGAGGAGATTCAAGGAAGCCAACAGGCAGGTATTTGATCGCATATAATAAGATTACAAAGGACCGTTTTCTGCCAACCGGCCCTGAATTGTCTCAAAGCGCACAATTATATGACATCAGCGGGGATAAAATGCAATTAATAATGGACTACCCTACCATTGGTGAGCCGCACTATGCACAGGCAGTCTCCGCGGATCTTATCCGTGATAAATCAGTTAAGTTCTTTAAAATAGAAGACAACAACAACCCGTATGTATCTAAGGGGGAAGCCACTGCTAAAGTGGTGAGGGAAGGTAATAAAGTGCATGTGTACATGACGCTTATCCGTTCTCATCTCACCCCGGATAATATTGAAGGTATTAAAATGGGTGATGAAGTATATTTCCATGCAACCAATATTGAACAGGATTGGGATGTACCCCATGGCTTTGCGATTAAGGGTGCGCTGAACGCCGAGTTGCTCGTGATGCCTGGCGAAACCACTACCTTAAAATGGGTACCGGACAGGGTTGGTATGTTTCCCATGTATTGCACAGATTTTTGCAGCGCTCTGCACCAGGAAATGTCAGGCTATGTGAGAGTATCGCCTGCAGGCAGCAATGTGGCATTAAATTTTAGTACAGGTACCAACCTGGCTAAGGCAGATATTCCAGTCGGACCTGCTAAAAGCGCCCCTGGGAAATAATTAATTATATGAAAAATAGCAGGATTGCTTCAGTGACAAGGTTTTTTCTTTTTCTATGCGGGCTTGGCTTATTTGTGGTCTTATTCACACCGATCTGGCGGATAGATTTGCAGGCACCACAATATCCGGAAGGGCTTCGGCTGTTAATATATGCAAATAAATTAGCCGGGAATGTTGATATTATTAACGGCCTCAATCACTATATCGGGATGAAGACCCTGCATGCGGATGACTTCACAGAATTTAAGATATTACCCGCGATCATCATTTTTTTTGCGGCCTTTTTTATGGTAGCAGCCTTTGCCGGCAAAAGGAAGTGGATGAATATCTTATTTATTGTCTTTGTAGCTTTTGGTGTTCTTGCTATGGTTGATTTCTGGAGATGGGAATATAATTACGGTCATAACTTAAACCCTGATGCAGCTATTATAGTGCCCGGGATGGCCTATCAACCTCCCTTAGTTGGATTTAAGCAATTATTGAATTTTGGAGCGTATTCCGTTCCCGATACCGGAGGATGGATCTTTGTTGGGGCAGGAGTGGTTTTATTAGGTGGTTTACTATATGAGTGGATAAGAAGAAGAAAAATAGTTCCGCAAGTCAACCCGGTGCCCGCCCTGATTACCTTATTAATAATCTTCTCGTTTACCGCCTGCAATACTGGTCCGCAACCAATACATGTTGGTAAGGACCAGTGTGACTTTTGTAAAATGACAATCAGTGATAACAGATTTGGCGCTGAGGTAATAACCAGAAAAAGCAAAGTATACAAATTTGATGACGCACATTGCATCATGGCATTTTTGCATTCAAAAGCTGTAAAGCAGGAGGAAATTTCCGGAGTTTATTTTACGGATTTCAGTACTCCGCATGAATTAATACAGGCTGAACGAGCTCATTTTTTGCAAAGCCCGGGTTTAAGAAGTCCGATGAATGGAAATATAGCAGCTTTCAGCCAGGAGGATAGCCTGGTCAAACTATTGCCCCGGTTTTACGGTGCTAAAATTTCATGGGAGGATATGCAGAAATGAGGCTGAGTTATTTGATAGTAAGCTTCTTTATTTGTTTTTCCATATCCGCACGAACAATACGGGTAGGATCCAATCGCATGTATAAGAACATAACTGCGGGTATTGAGGCCGCAGAAGAGGGTGATACAGTGCTTGTTGACGCCGGACATTATAAAGAGAGGAACCTTATTATAAACAAAAGTATTGTACTCGCAGGCATAAATTATCCCGTATTAGATGGTGAAAAAAAGTATGAGATTATTTCTGTGAAGACCAACAGGGTGGTTGTAAATGGATTCCGGATCGTGCATTCGGGTGTTTCAAGTCTGGAGGACATCAGTGGCATAAAAATTTATGAATGCAGAGATGTAATCATCAAAAATAATATTCTCGAGGATACCTTTTTCGGGATTTATACTCAAAACGGCCTCAACTGTATTATTGAGAATAATATACTTAAGGCTACTGGCAAAGAAGAGCAGCAAAGCGGTAATGGCATTCATTGCTGGAAGAGCGATAGTATGCGGATCATTGGCAATACCGTCAGCGGTCACAGGGACGGGATCTATTTTGAATTCGTAACCAATTCGATTATCTGGCGCAATACGTCTTTTCAAAATCTTCGGTATGGGTTGCATTTTATGTTTTCACATAACAATGCCTACGTCACAAATATTTTTCAGAATAATGGCGCAGGCGTGGCTGTAATGTATTCGCATGGTGTAAAAATGTTCAACAATTATTTTCTGGAGAATTGGGGGGATGCAGCCTATGGATTGTTACTGAAAGAAATAACGGATAGTTATATCGGCGGGAATCATTTTGAAAAGAACACAAGCGGAATCTATATGGAAGGCGCCAGCAGGATAGAAATGGAAAAAAACAATTTCCTGGGTAATGGATGGGCAATGAAGATCCAGGCCAGTTGTATGGACATCAGCGTTGTAAAAAACAATTTTATCGCAAATACCTTTGATGTAAGTACTAATGGATCAATGATGTTGAATTTTTTTAATAATAACTACTGGGACAAATATGAAGGATATGATCTGAATAAAGACAGGATCGGGGATATACCATACCGGCCAGTTAGCCTGTATTCAATGATCGTGGAAAAAAATCCTCCGGCAATGGTGCTGTTTCGAAGTTTCATTACTTCCCTGATGGATAAGACCGAGAAAATATTACCAGGTATTACACCAGAGAACCTGAAAGATGATCATCCAATGATGAGGAGGCTATAGCATTATGATTATTGCAAGTAATGTATCTAAAAAGTTCGGCAGGCTCAAAGTGTTGGATAATATATCGGTTGCCTGCAGTAAAGGGGAGTGTATTGCATTGATAGGACCAAACGCAAGCGGCAAAACCACACTTATCAAAACGATCCTGGGAATGGTGGTGCAGGATAGCGGATTCATTACATTCAATGGAAACAATATTTTGCATCACTGGCAATACCGCGAACAGATCGGCTATATGCCTCAAACCGGCAGATACCCGGATAATATGACAATCGGCCATGTATTTAATATGATGAAAGATATAAGGGGGACCAGGGCCGTCCTGGATGAAGATCTCGTCAACGCTTTTCAATTAAAGGCATTACTCAATAAACGGATGCGCACGCTATCCGGCGGCACCAGGCAAAAGGTAAGCGCTTCACTGGCCTTTTTATTCGATCCTTCTGTATTGATCCTCGATGAACCAACGGCAGGCCTGGACCCCGTTGCTTCCGAAATTCTGAAAGAAAAGATCATTACCGAAAAGAAAAAGGGGAAGCTTATTTTAATTACCTCTCATATTTTAAGTGAGCTGGATGACCTGGTAACCCAGGTGATTTATATGCAGGAAGGAAAATTGTGTTTTCATAAAAGTATTGAAGAATTGCGCACAGACACAGGGGAAGAAAAACTGAACAGGGCTATTGCAAAAATTATGAGTAAAGTATAACATGACAAAGATCGTCAAATATGTAATGGCCGATATCATTCGCAACAGGATCGTGCTATTATACACTGCCTTTTTGTTCATTATTTCCTTCAGCATGTTCAGCCTGGAAGACAATAACAGCAAGGCATTGTTGAGTTTATTGAATATTATTCTAATTATCGTTCCGCTGGTGAGTATTATCTTCTCTACCATCTATGTGTACAACAGTTCTGAATTTATTGAATTGCTGGTAAGCCAGCCACTTAAAAGAAAGACCATCTGGTTAAGCCTGTTTACAGGCCTTGCCGGTTCTTTATCACTGGCATTTTTGACAGGAGCGGGTATTCCGATTTTAATATACCAGGCAAATGCAATTGGCTTCATGATGATAGCAATGGGCCTCCTGCTCAGTATCATTTTTGTGGCTATTGCCATGTTGGCGGTCGTGAAAACAAGAGATAAGGCCAGGGGTATTGGTGCAGCCATTTTGTTGTGGTTGTATTTTTCTCTTCTCTTTGATGGGCTGGTCTTGTTTTTCCTGTTCCAGTTTGCAGATTACCCGCTTGAAAAACCAATGATCGCTGTATCTGCGTTAAACCCTGTTGATCTCGGGCGGATTCTGATCCTGATGCAAATGGATGTATCGGCTATGATGGGATATACCGGGGCGGTTTTTAAAGATTTTTTCGGTACCTATCCAGGAGTGATATTTTCATTCGGCATGATGTTCTTATGGACAATACTCCCGGTATGGCTCTCTACACGTAAATTTAACCACAAAGACCTTTGAACAATTATGAAAAGTGATATTGAAAACAGGAAAGATATAGAGTTGTTGATAAATACTTTCTATAATAAAGTTAAAGCAGATACTACTATAGGGTTTATTTTTAATGATATTGCCAAAGTGAACTGGCAACGGCATTTACCTGTGATGTATGATTTTTGGGAGAACACATTATTTTATACCGGTGGGTATATGGGAAACCCATTGGAAATGCACAAACGCCTGAACCAGCTAACCCCTTTAACTACTGAGCATTTTAAGCAATGGGTGCATTTATTCACTTCAACGGTAGATGAATTGTTTGACGGCGAGAAAGCTTTACTTGCAAAGCAAAGGGCTGTCAGCATTTCTACAGTTATGCAAATCAAAATATTGGAAGGGCCTGGTAAGGGTTTTCCTGCTTCACCGAAGTTGAAACCTGGGTTATAGTAGCAACCAGGTGATGCTTGATGCGTATAATGCGAATTCCAGCACAAAGGCAGCCGTTCCATGGCAATCCCTTTCTCCTTCCTATTGCGTTATTATCTTTCCGTTCCAATCAAAATAGATAAATGCAGTTTCGCCGGGTAAGATGCCTTTGGCCACACCGTTAGTATAATCGTACACCTCTTTATAAATCAATGGTACGATGACTTTCCC
>JAJKIP010000015.1 GCA_021154405.1 Segetibacter sp.
ATTGGCTTGCAGCAATTCGCAAGGTTATAAACGATCTTATCGCTACTTTCTCCAAATATTACCAGTTCGGTATCCTTCCGCGCAATTGGATGCTGATGCGGCAGGATATCCTGTTTAAAATCATGTACCGTTTTTACAAGTGGTTTAGGCGCTTCAATCTTGTCGCCCATCACTTTGAATTCCTTCAGGTCCTTCAGATCGATATTCTTTACTGCTATCTGGTAAAACAGGTCCAGATGTGATTGCAGTTTGTACCAATGAACCAACTCATCAATATTCTGATGATTCAAAGCTGCTCCGAGTCCTTCCAGTTTTCTTTGCAACGTGTATTTCCCTTCGTCTGCAATTGTCCGTTTCTCTTCTTTCAATGCATCCTTGATCCTTCCCCTGGCCTTTGCCGTCACAACAAAGCCCAGCCAGTCCTCTGATGGCTTCTGTTTATTGCTGGTAATGATCTCCACCTGGTCTCCACTTCTTAATTTATGACTGATGGGAACCAGCTTGTGATTCACTTTGGCGCCAATGGTCTTTACCCCAATGGCACTATGAATGGAGAATGCAAAATCAAGTGCGGTAGAACCGGTGGGTAACATTTTTACATCACCCTTGGGAGTATACACATATATTTCTTCCGCAAGAAAGCTCGTTTTGAAATCTTCCAGGAAGTCAATGCTCTCTGTTTCCTGGTTACTGATCACTTCACGTATCTGCTGGAACCACTGATCAAAACGATTTTCGTCTGCTGTTCCTTCCTTGTATTTCCAGTGTGCAGCCAGACCTTTCTCGGCAATCTCATTCATCCGTTTGGTACGTATCTGCACTTCCACCCATTTCCCCTGTGGGCCCATTACAGTAGTATGCAGCGCTTCATACCCATTTGATTTGGGATTACTCAACCAGTCTCTCAGTCTTTCAGGTGAGGGGGTATATTCATCCGTGATCATGGAATATACTTTCCAGCAATCTTCCTTTTCCTTGTCTTGTGGTGAATCAAGAATTACGCGAATGGCAAAGAGATCATACACTTCTTCAAAAGCCACCCCCTTTTTCTTTATTTTATTGGAAATGGAATGAATGCTTTTGGGACGACCGTAAATCTCGAAATTGAATTTTCCTTTTTCCAGTTTTTCCTTGATAGGTTTGATAAACTCGTTGATATATTTTGAACGTTCCCGTTTTGTTTCAGCAAGTTTTTGAGCAATATCCCTGTAAACCTCCGGTTCCATGTACTTCATGGCCAGGTCTTCCATTTCCGTTTTAATATTATAAAGTCCCATCCGGTGCGCAAGAGGAGCATATACATAAACCGTTTCAGAAGATATCTTAAGCTGCTTTTCCCGCTTCATGCTTTCAAGGGTCCGCATATTATGAAGGCGGTCAGCAAGTTTGATAAGAATTACACGCGGATCATCCGTGAGTGTAAGCAGGATCTTTTTAAAATTCTCGGCCTGCCGGGAGGCATTGACATCAATTACATTGGATATCTTGGTCAACCCGTCAACTATACGGGCTATTTCCTGTCCAAATTCACGCTCTACATCCTCCAGGGATATATCGGTATCCTCCACTGTATCATGCATAAGAGCGCAAATGGTGGAGCGCACACCAAGGCCAATCTCTTCCACGCAGATCTTGGCCACCGCCAGGGGATGAAGGATATAGGGCTCGCCGCTTTTGCGGCGCATGGTCTTGTGGGCATCGGCGCTCATTTCAAAGGCCCGCCGGATATTATCCTTATCGCCCGGTTTTATTTTGGCTTTCAGGGATCGTAAAAGAGAACGGTACTCGCGGAGAATCAGCTTCTTTTCCTGTTCCTCGTTAAGATTATACTTCGGTATCTGTTCTACAGTTTCCATTGTCTACGAATTTACGAAAAACCGGCCTTTTCCTTTGCCTGAAATGGCATACATTTGCAACCCGTTTGAATATTTAGATCCCTAAGGGTCAGTATCCGGCGGCTCAAAGACAAACAGGTGAACCCAAATGGCAGGATACTTGTTTTACATTTTGAGCATCCGGACTTCCAATGGCAGGCGGGACCAGACAGTTCTTTTTTCCGGATGTGGTGAAATTGGTAGACACGTCAGACTTAGGATCTGATGCCGCAAGGTGTGGGGGTTCGAGTCCCTCCATCCGGACAGTTTTTAAACATATTACCATGGCTACAATTACCAAAGAAAACATCGGCTTGTTACATGAAAAGCTGACCGTGAAGCTGGAAAAGAAAGATTATTTGCCACCTTTCGAAAAGGCACTTAAAGATTACAGCAAAAGAGCCAATATTCCAGGTTTTCGCAAAGGCATGGTACCTGCAGGCCTCATTAAGAAAATGTATGGCCCTTCCCTTTTTACCGACGAGGTCCTTCGCTCCGTTGATCGTGAACTGATCAGCTATATCCAGAACGACAAACTGGATATTTTCGCGCAGCCGCTACCGCTGGAAGCTGATATCCGCCAGCTGGATGTCAATAATCCTGCTGATTATACCTTCCATTTTGAAGTAGGCATGAAACCCGAGTTTCAATTGCCTGATCTCGGAAAGAGTCCCATCACTGAACATAAAGTGATTGTTACCGATGATATGATCAATTCGGAAATTGCCCGCCTGCAAAACAGGTATGGCAATATGAAGGATGAAACATCTGTAAATTCAGATGAAAATGTGCTCAATGTCCTCTTTACCGAAGTAGACCATAATGCCAATGATCATGAGTCCGGAGTAACTAAAGACAATTCCCTCCTCCTTAAATATTTCAAAGAAGAATTCCGCAAAAACCTGATGGGTAAAGTGGTGAACGATTTTGTGGTAGTGCAGCTGGATCAGGCATTTGATGAAAAAGAACTGGATTTTATTATTAGCGACCTCGGACTTGACAAGGATGATCCTGCATCTTCAAAAAGGCATTTCAGGATCCAGATCACCAAGATCGGTCTAATGGAGAAAAGAGAATTGAATGAAGAATTTTTCAATCAGCTATATCCCGGTCAGGAAGTAAAATCCGAAGCTGATTTCCGCAACAAAATAAAAGAAGAGATAGCTGCTTACTGGAAAAGCCAGGCAAGAAATCAGATCCACGATCAGATCTACCATCAGCTGGTAGACCATACTGAGATTAAATTCCCTGAAGGTTTCCTTAAAAAATGGCTCAAAACTCAGGGCGATCCCAATACCGATACTTCCAAATCAGATGAGCAGGTAGAAAGAGAATTCCCGGTTTTCCTCAATCAGCTAAAATGGACATTGATCACAGAAAAGATCGTTAAGGACAGTGGAATCGATGTTCAGCCAGATGAGGTGCGCGCCTTTGCCAAACAGCAACTATTCGGATATATGGGAGGGCAGTTAGGTGCAGATGCCGAACAGCAGCCATGGGTGAATGATTACGTGGAAAAAATGATGAAGGACCGCAAGTATGTAGAAGATGCCTACAATCGTCTCCAGACACAAAAGATATTTGAATGGGCTGAAAAAGAGGTGAAACCAGTTGAAGAAGAAATTTCAGCAGATGAGTTTACCAAAATGGTTGAAGCGCATCAGCACCATCATCATTAATTCATCAAGGTTCTTTTGGCTTTTTCTTCTTTTTTGTTTTAGTATACAACTCCCTGGCCTGGTTTACAATGGTCACAAATTCCTTTTGACTTAGATCTTCCAGATTGGCAGAAGCACCTGCTAACAGGGCCAGATCATTCCAGTTAATGGATTTGGCATAAGCAGAACCACGCAGCAATGAACCAAACATGGTCACGGCCGCCGAAAACCGATAATGATTCTCAATTCTGGCAAAAGGCTCAAACTGATAAGTGCAGGAATAATTGAAATAACGCATTGTGGTGTCCTTTGGATTGCGGTACTTCAGTTTAATATCAGCAAATTTTCCCGGAAGACTGAGCGCACTGTCCATCTTAAGATTGGTTTGTGCTGGTTCAATTTCAAAAATACCGATCATGGCATACCCTGATCCTATCTCTCCTCCTTCCACCATTGCCAGTGAATCCACAATTGCCCCCACTTTATTATCAAAACCGATCAGGCGGTACTCTTTCACATATTCAGGATTGAATTCAACATTCATGTATGCATCATCGGCTACAGCATATAAGGTTTGTGCAAACTCCTTCATCAACACCTTCTGTGCTTCATCAAAATTATCCAGGTATGCAAAATTCCCATTCCCTTTGCGGGCAAGTGTCTGGATCTTGGAATCTTTATAATTGCCCATGCCCACGCCCAGGCAGGTTAGATAGATACCTGATTCGCGATGGCGGGAGATCAATTCATTCAACTCATCATCTGTACGGAGCCCAACATTGAAATCACCATCAGTTGCCAGTATTACCCTGTTGTTACCGCCTTTGATAAAATGATTCCGGGCCACACTGTACGCCAGCTTTATTCCTGATTCGCCCGGTGTGGCACCACCCGGAGTTAATTCATCGATTGTTTTCAGGATCTTTTCTTTTTCGCCTCCACTCGTAGTATTGAGCATGATACCGGTGATGCCACCATACACAACAATGGCAACTGAATCTTTCGGCCGAAGATTACTGACCAGCATTTTAAATGCAGATTTAAGCAGTGGCAGCCGATTAGTCATGTCCATGCTTCCGGATACATCAATAAGAAATACCAGATTGCTGGGTGGTAATGTAACAAGGTTTAATTTTTTAGCAGAAAGATTTATATAAAATAACTGGTTGAGTGGATTCCAGGGGCAGGAAGTTAACCTGGTGCGAACAGCAAATGGATCATTACCCGCAGGTTTGGTATAGTTGAGATTGAAATAATTCAGCATTTCCTCAATACGTACCGCATCAGGTGGTACCATGGTATTAAGGGTAACGAACCGTCGGATATTGCTGTAGGAGGCGCGGTCAACATTCAGTGAAAGGCCGGTATTGGGAAATCTCTTTGCATTTACAAAATGGTTCTCGATAATGCTCGCGTAAGTCTCATCACCAGCAAACCATTTCCGCTGTTCATCCCTGGCCATTCCACTGGTAAAAGAAGAAAGTTTATTCAGCCGGGTAGTGGAAGACCCGGCAGGTGAAAGTTTAAGCTTTACCGTTGCGAAATTATCGGCATTGGCGATCAATCTTTCCGATATATACCCATCCAGTGAAACGGTGAATGTATCAATTCGTTGAGTATTGATGATACCAAAGGAACCAGTGGTACCCGTCTTGTAAACATAACCTGTCCGTGCATTGAGAATAGTCGCATTCTGCAAGGGGTTGCCGGATTCATCTTTTACTTCGCCACGGACATAATACTGCTGGGAAAATACAGATGAAGTGGTGGACAGGCATATTAATATGTAGAGGATGGTCTTCAATTGGATATATTGGCCCTAAAATTCAGGAAAAAGGCTGATAATGTATAGGAAAAACTATACGAGTTGGTAAATCTCCTTGAGATTCCTGCCCAAACCCTCGTAATCCAACCCGTAACCCACCACAAACTTGTTGGGAATATCAAATCCCACATAATCCAGTTGGAGTGGATATTCGGTAGCCTCTGATTTGTGAAGCAATGTGGCAATACGGAGAGAATTCGGTTGCTGGTGTTCCAGCTTGGGTAGAAAATTAGTGAGGGATTTCCCGGTATCTACAATGTCTTCTACTATCACTATATCCTTTCCGAAAATATCATCATCCAGACCGATGGAGGTAACTACTTTACCGGATGAGCGCATGCCTTTATA
>JAJKIP010000016.1 GCA_021154405.1 Segetibacter sp.
ACTATCAATTGACCGTACATATTGCTTTGCTGTGTGATCGAAACTTAGATCACCGAAAAGATCACTATTTTCCGAAATAGTATTTTCTGGTTGCATGGTAATATTTTATTTGATGACTAAACCAAGAAGTTCGAAGAAAAGGCCAATAAGAGCGATCACTCCATACATGGCAAAATAATTCTTAATACTATTGAGGCCGCTGTTGAATAATAACTGATCACGGTTATGGATACCCAGGCGAATGCGGTTAGCTCCTTTGATCAGGAAGTTCATCATGATCCCAACAATCAAAGCAATTACTACCAGGGCAGCGACTATAAAGATGACTCCCATTTGTGCGCTCTGCGTCCCTAGTTCATCTTTTGGGAAAAGCAGGGAAGAGAATCTTCCCCAGAGAATGATCATTAAAAGGAAAAACAGACCGAACCCGATACTTATAAGTAACCCGAGAAGCTTTGCCCAACGGGATACTTCGGTAAGATTACTGGCTGCGTCCCGGTCCACCTGCAGGTCCAGCAATGATTGATTTTCTTCCATAAATATGTTGGTTTTGCTTGCACTAAATATAAACAGAAAAACCGGATGTCATCCTTAACTATAAATAATCTGAATATTACCATTAACCATCGATAATATTTACTCAATACGCCCTTGCAAACAGCACCCTTTCGCTGGATGCCCTGCCAGAAAGTATGCATTTACCATCCTCTTTTGGATTGTTGAGAGGAATGCAGCGAATGGTAGCCTTGGTTTTTTCCTTAATGGCATCTTCGGTTTCAGCCGTACCATCCCAATGCGCGGAAATAAACCCGCCTTTTTCATCCAGCAGTTTTACGAATTCATCCCAGGTGTCAGCTTTTGTAACATGTTCATCGCGGAATTCCTTTGCTTTTTTGAACATTGAATGCTGGATCTCCAGCAATAATCCATCAATATACTGGGCAATGCCATCCAGCTCCACTGCTTTCTTTTCTTTGGTGTCCCGGCGTGCAACTTCAACAACGTTCTTTTCCAGGTCACGGGCACCCAGTGCAAGGCGCACCGGCACTCCTTTCATTTCATACTCTGCAAACTTCCATCCTGGACGTGCATTATCATTATCATCATATTTTACCCGGATGCCCAGGCGTTTCAGATCAGCCAGGATCTCATTGGCTTTTGCATCCAGTTGCGCTTTTTGTTCATCGCCTTTATAGATCGGTACAATGACTACCTGCAGGGGTGCGATCTTTGGAGGTAATACAAGACCCTGATCATCGCCATGGGCCATGACAATTGCTCCAACCAAACGGGTACTTACTCCCCAGCTGGTAGCCCAAACATATTCCTGTTCATTTTTATTGTTGAGGAATTTTACATCAAATGCTTTGGCAAAGTTTTGTCCAAGGAAATGAGAAGTCCCTGCCTGTAGCGCCTTTCCATCCTGCATCAAGGCTTCTATGCAATAGGTGTCAACCGCCCCGGCAAAACGCTCACTTTCGGTTTTTACACCTCTTATCACTGGCACTGCCATAAACTCTTCCGCAAAACTGGCGTATACTTCCAGCATTTGGCGGGACTCAGCAATAGCTTCTGTTTGTGTAGCGTGCGCGGTATGGCCTTCCTGCCAAAGAAATTCTGCCGTACGAAGAAATAAACGCGTCCGCATTTCCCATCGTACTACATTAGCCCATTGGTTGATCAATAGTGGCAGGTCACGATAAGATTGGATCCAATCCTTATATGTATTCCAGATAATTGTTTCACTGGTAGGCCGTATGATCAGCTCTTCTTCCAGTTTGGCATCCGGATCAACCACCACACCTCCGCCATTGGGATCATTCTTGAGGCGATAATGAGTGACCACTGCACACTCCTTGGCAAACCCTTCTACGTGAGCGGCCTCCTTACTTAAAAAGCTTTTGGGAATAAATAATGGGAAATAGGCGTTCACATGGCCAGTATCCTTGAACATTTTATCAAGAGCATCCCGCATATTTTCCCAGAGGGCAAAACCATGCGGTTTTATGACCATACAACCCCTCACCGCCGAGTAGTCTGCCAGCCCTCCTTTAATTACCAGATCATTGTACCATTGCGAATAATCTTCCTGTCTCGAGGCGATTTCCTTGCTCATATTTACGTTTTAATTAACAGCGATTTAGACAATATTTATGAAACGGGGTTGTAAATTCGATTAACAATTGTTAGCAAAACAATGTCGCACAAAAATAGTAACTTCACTAAATAAACCTCTAAACCCTTTGCCATGAAACCTGCTTTAATTGTGGCACTTGTTGCTCTCGCCTTCGGTAGTTGTACTTCCGCATATAAAACCGGTCAAACACCTGATGATGTATATTTCTCTCCTGCCCGTGGCGGTGGAGATGATGAATATGTACAGACAGAAAAAAGGGATGATCGCCATTATCAGGGAACTGATGAATATTATGAAGACCGTTACCTGCGCATGAGAGCAAATGACCGCAATCGCTGGTCTGTGCTCGATGATTATTACATGAACAGCCCTTACGCTTATAACTATTACGGTAGTTATTATGGTAATAGCTTATTCAACCCTTACAATAATTACTGGACCTGGAACACTTATTATAATCCCTATTGCAGCTATTATAGTTCATACCCCTATTATGGTGGTTATTATCCCGGCGGCAATGTTATTATCATAAAGAACCCTGGAACAAGCTTTACGCCTCCTTCGCGTCCTGTTGCATTCAATGCCAGCAGCTATAACAGCAATCCTGGTACCAGCAGCCGTTCAGTGAGCAACCGTTATGTAAGTTCTTATGCCCCCAGCAATTCTGGCAGTGGTACGAGATATAACAATTCCAACAGGAATACCAGCAGCTTTAGCAATACAGTACAGAAAATGTTCTCTAACTCCAATAGCAGCAACTACGGTTCCAATAACTCCAGTAACAGTTCTTCAACGCCCTCAAGAAGCTATCAACCGTCTTCATCTTCATCGTCGTCTTCATCCAGCAGTTCAAGAAGTAGTGGTGGAAGCAGCGGTGGTGGTGGTGCCAGCCGGCCAAATCGTTAATACAAGGAATAAAGAAATATAAAGCTATAAATCGCCAGGGAGGAAACGGTCACTTGGGTCTTTCCTCCCTTGTTGTATCCATAATGAAGCGAAACCTGTTTAATATGAAACGAATTATTCTCAGCACCGCTATAATTTTCTGTTCTCTTTCCTTATTTGCACAGATACCTGAAGATGCCATTAAGTATTCCTGGCAGCCTACCAATGGAACGGCACGCATTGCAGCAGTGGGTGGCGCCATGGGTTCTCTGGGTGGAGATATTTCTGCCACTTTTGTAAATCCGGCAGGTCTTGGTTTTTACAAGACAAGTGATTTTGTGCTTTCACCCGGATTATCATTCCTGAAAAACAAAAGCGATTTCAGAGGTACAAAGGGAAGTGATAAAGACAAATGGTTCAACCTGGGAACAAGTGGTATCGTTAGCGGCTGGGGTGACGCTGGTCAGTGGACCAGCAAGGCTATTAGCCTGGCCGTAACAAGATCAGCCAATTTTAGCAACAGGATTTACTATACCGGCAAGAATGATTTCAGCTCTTTCGCTGAACAATATGCTGCTGACGCTGCTAAGAGTGGCCATGATATAGGGAACCTGTTCACCTTTAGTGATGTTTCCCTGGGAACCCGGATGGCCAACGTGCTTTATGTAATTGATACGGCTACTTTACCCGGTCATACGAGTCCCGATGTGATCAGCACGGCCATGTATAATCAGCTTAAGAAAGGTGGAGCTTTTCTGCTTGATCAATCTCACCTTATTGAGACCAGTGGTGGCATTACTGAAATAGCCCTGGGCTTTGCATTCAATCGCAAGGATAAATTCTATGTCGGCGGTTCCTTTGGAATACCGATCGTTAAATACAACAAACACAGTGTACTCACCGAAAGGGATGCTACTGGCTCTACCAATAATTATTTCAATTTTGTAACGCTGGATGACAACTTTACAACAACTGGCGCCGGTATCAACGCCAAGCTGGGGATCATTGCCAAGCCAGTTGAATATTTACGACTTGGTTTTGCCATCCATACTCCTACGTGGTACAGCCTCACCGATTCCTATGAAGGTGTAATGTCTGCCGATCTGGAAAATTTCCGGAGCACACCAGCAGTTTACACTTCCGACTCAAAAGAATTTACCAATGGCGCTCCTTCAAAATATAAATATGAACTGGTCACTCCCTGGAAATTCCTGGTGAGTGGATCGTATGTTTTAAGAGAGATTGAAGATGTTACCAAACAGAAAGGATTTATTACTGCCGATATTGAATACGCAACCTATCCTTCCAACCGGTTTAAAAATGCAGAGGATTATGATGATAACGGACTGTATGATGCCGTAAACAGTGCAGTAAAGGATTATTACAAGGGTGCTTTCAATTTCAGACTGGGTGGTGAAGTGAAGTTCACAACTTTGATGGCAAGACTGGGTTTCTCTTACTATGGCGATCCATATAAAGACAAAGAATTAAAAGGTAACAAGATGTACCTCAGTGGAGGTTTGGGTTATCGCCATGCTGGTATGTATATCGATCTTACTTATGTGCATTCGCTGCAAAAAGATGTTGATTTCCCTTATCGCCTCTCTGATAAAGCAAATACGTTCGCAACGCTCAAGCCTTCCGGAGGCAATATTATGCTGACTCTTGGATTCAAGATCTAAGGTCTTCATTCCATAGAATATCAGAGTCTTTCCTGAACCAGGTCATTTGACGCTTGGCGTACTGCCTTGTATTGGTTTTAATATCCTCTACGGCTTTTTCCAAACTAACCCTGTTATCCAGGTAATCAAATATCTCCTTATACCCCACTGTTTGTAATGCATTCAGGTGCTGGTGTGGTTTGAGATCCTTTACTTCCTGTAATAACCCATGCTCCATCATCTGATCTGTCCGGTAATGTATGCGACGGTGTAATTCTTCCTTGGGCAGGTCAATGCCTACCTTAACTATTGCAAAGGCGCGTTCTGTTTTTTTGTTTTTGCGGAATGAAAGAATGGATTGCCCGGTATATTCAACTACTTCCAGGGCACGCATCATACGTTGAGGATTCTGGATCTCACCGCTCTCATAGAATGCAGGATCCTTTTCCTTTAGCTGTTCCTGCAGCCAGGAAAGTCCTCTTTCCTCAAATGATCTGGTAATGATATCCCTTATTGGTGATGGAATTGCAGGTATGGTATCAAGGCCTTCACAAAATGCCTTTATATATAAGCCCGTGCCACCTGCCATTATCACCACATCATGCCTGATAAATAATTCTGCCGCTTTAGTCAATGCGTATTGTTCAAAACTGGCAGCTGTTACTTCGTCATGAATGGAATGTGTGGCAATAAAATGATGCGGGACAGTTTTCAACTCCTCGGGTGATGGACGGGCTACGCCGATATTCAGTTCACGGAAACACTGGCGACTATCAGCTGATATGATCTCCGTATTATAACGGATAGCGAGGTCAATGGCAGCAGCCGTTTTCCCGGAGGCCGTTGGCCCCAGCACAATGATGACAGTCTTTTGTCGGGGATTGATCAGCATTAGAATTAAAGCCTGCCCGTCAGGACCGGTAAAGCAAAACTACACCTCTTCTTCGCCTTCACTACCAGCTTCTTCTTCCAGGTTTACATC
>JAJKIP010000017.1 GCA_021154405.1 Segetibacter sp.
ATCTCAAAGAAGAATATGAAGATTGCTTTCTCCCAAACGCATGGACAGATCCCCGAATTACCTCAGGGCGCTTCCCGAATAATAATGGCAGATATTGATTTATCAGGTAGCTCACCCAGGTTGACTAATTACCAGACTGTTTACGAAAGTAAAGACAGGAGCTGCACATTGGAAGCCCAGGATTTTTTTGACAATGATAGTAAGCTCACTTTTGTCTGCTATGAACCAAATGATCTTTCTGAAGTAATGAGCATCGATCTGAAAACTAAACAGGTTACCAATCACTCTCAAAGTTCAACAACTTATAATGAAGTAGAGGGAATATTCCCTGATGGCAAATATACCTGTGTAGAGGCTGATCGTCAGTGCGACTGGCTTGGCGGGAAACGTGGCCCTAATAATATTGATATCTGGAAATTAAAACTGGATGGAACCGGAAAGGATTTTGTTCGCCTCACCAATTTCAATGATTACGAAGGTGGCAAGGCTTCCAATCCTGTTGTATCTACAGATGGAAAATACATGGCCTTCCAATCAGCCCGCACAACTGACCCCGCAGGAGTTGGCTATGGATTACTGCTATATAAATTCAAAAAGTAATTAAAACTGTTCTTTTAACCACTTAGTCAGTAAAGGTGGCCAGGCTTCTGCAGCCGGATTGCCAGGCGTCATTCCAAACCCATGCCCACCCTTCGGAACAAGATGAAGCTCCACATTTGCTTTCACATCACGCAATGCCATTGCCAATGCAAAGGAACTTTGGACAATCCTGTCATCCATGGCCTGGAAAATAAATGTGGGGGCTGTTTGTGCATGCGGTTTTAAATTAGCAGTGAGTGTTTTGTTCGGCCCCATATCCAGATATCCCGGATACATGATGATCATACAATCAGGTCTTGAGGAAATATTATCTGCAGCATCCTGTACAGGATAATTGAGCGTTGAATCGGCCATTCCTGCCATTGCAGCCACGTGTGCACCAGCTGAAAATCCCATTACGCCGATTTTGTTTGGCTGAATACCATATTTGGCTGCATTATATCGCACCAGTCTTATTGATCGCTGAATATCCTGCCAGGCACCATCCCGTTTGTCCGGTACACGATAATGCAAAACAAATACTGTATAACCCACGCCGGATAAGAATCGGGCTATTGCATTTCCTTCTTTTTCAACTGCAAGATGTGTATAGCCTCCCCCCGGGCAAACGATAATTGCTTTATTGTTTTTCTTTTTTGGTTCCGGTTTAAATATGGCAAGTAGCGGATTGGTGATCTCTATATGCCTTGTACCTCCATCTTCCCAGCCTTTTATAACTGGTGGAGCTTTTGGCTTGATCTCACCAGGAACTTCTTTGGGCCAGATATATACAGAATCAGTTTGTGAAAAAACTGTCTGAAGGCTAAACAGAAGCACTATGAGCAATGCAATTTTCATAAATGTCATTATACTTAAAAATACATGATTTAGAATTCCCTGATTAGCTGATAAAAAAACCCCCAACCAAAAGATTGGGGGAACAACTAAAAACAATCCGATGCCTTCGGATCTGATCTAAAAGTTTGGTACGGACTACGGTACGGTGGTACGGTTGGTGGATGGAACGGTGGGGAGATACGGTTAAAAATTCAGGTCAACTGGATTAACAGAGTCGACCTGACTGGTTAATCGGGTTTTCGCCCGTCCAAGAAGGTATTAATAGTACTTATTTGAGTGTTATTGTTTTTGTCTGTCTTGACTTCGTAACTGCTATAGAAGTTCTCCACCTGGGAAGTGGAGTTATATAATTCCATATTGCGGCGGATGTAAGCCGGCACAGTTTCAAACTCGTTATTGGGGTCGGCCGAATTGACATTAAACGACAAGTTGCGCAACTTGTGCAGTCGTTCGGTAGCCCTACGTTTTTGTTCGTCGGTTTCGTTCTGCATGGCAGAATCCTCAACCTCGGTGGACAAAGGTGCTTGAGAATGATGGGCCAACGGCTCATCCGCCGCCGGAATGTCATCCCTTTCTACGATTTGCATTTGCAGATCGAGGAGTTCCTCCTCTTCTTTTGCAGCAGCGTTGGAAGGGACCGGCTCTTCGGCAGAAGGCTTTGAGGTATAGACCTCTGCTTTTGATTCTGCGTAGATATTGGAAGGTCTGGCCAGATATCCTCCCGATGCTGCAGACACCGGGGTAGTGCTCGCACTGTCTTTATTAAGATTTAGTTCGCTTTTTTGGCTGGTTTGGGTAGGAACGGATTGAATGGTGGTATTTTCTTTCTTTACCTGAGGGGAGCCCAAAAATATGGCTTCTGTCTTTTCGGGCACGAACATTTTACCAACAGTATTATTACTGGCAGCTACTTTCGTAGATTCACTAAGTGTTTTTACTTCGCCTGCCGAAGCTTTAGCGTAGGTAGGCTGTTCCGCCTTCGCAAAGGCTTCGGCGGACGAGGCAGTATTCAACTCAAAATGGATCGCTGGCTCTTCCTCCCTGATATGTTCTGTAATGATGAGATCATTCATTTCCGGCATTGGAGCTTCCATGATCACAGGTTCTTCAACCAATCTCGGCGCTAATGGATCTGGCTTCACTTCCTCTTTTTTCTTTTCCTCTTTCTTTGGCTCTTCCGCTTTCACTGCAACTTCCTTCCTTGGTTCTTCCGGTTGTGCCAGTATCATTACAATCTTATCCTCTTTCTTCTCTGTCTTTCTCGTATCCATTTGTTTGAATGGATCTTTATGCTGGAAACCGGTTGCGATAAGCGTTATTCCCAAATTATCATCCAGGGTGTTATCATATCCCAATCCAAGGATAACATCTGAATTCTCTCCTGCCTGACTGAGCAGATGATTCTGAATTACTTCTACTTCATCCATTGTAAACTCATGCTGTCCGGGGGCCGAATTAATATTGATCAGTATCCATTTTGCACCCTTAATATCATTATCATTCAGCAATGGTGAATTGAGTGCTTCTTCAATAGCTTTATGCGCACGGTTCTCACCAGAAGCAGTTGCGCTACCCAGAATGGCAACGCCACCATTCCGCATTACAGTACATACATCCGCAAAGTCTACATTGATCTGACCGGTACTGTTGATCACATCTGTAATACATTTTGCGGCTGTTGCCAGTACATTGTCCGCTTTTTCAAATGCTTCACGCATTTTCAGATTGCCAAACTGGTGACGCAGTTTATCATTACTGATAACAAGCAATGTGTCAACATATCCTTTCAGCGTTTTAATTCCCTCTTCGGCCTGCAATTGTCTTTTTCTTCCTTCATACGCGAATGGTGTGGTAACGATTCCCACCGTCAGAATGCCAAGATCCTTGCATATTTTGGCGATGATGGGTGCGCCACCTGTACCTGTACCACCACCCATACCCGCAGTGATAAAGGCCATCTTGGTATTCACTTCCAAAATACGCTTGATCTCTTCCAGCGATTCTTCTGTAGCCTGTCTTCCTATTTCAGGATTCGCTCCAGCTCCCAATCCATGTGTAAGGTTGGGTCCCAACTGTATCCGGTTGGGTATTTCACTATTAGTGAGCGCCTGGGCATCTGTATTACAGATGATAAAGTTGACGCCTTCAATCTCCTGGCTGTACATGTGATTCACAGCATTGCCACCGCCGCCGCCGATCCCAATCACTTTAATGATGGATGACTTTTCTTTTGGCAGATCAAAATGTATCATACTCTTTTAATTTTTAGCCCAGTTAACCCTGTTTGTCATAGGAAGGATCCGGGCTGGTTAGAATTTAATATTGTGGTTAGTGTGATACAAACCACAGCACACGTTTATAAATGTTTGTCTTCTTCTTCCTTGAAGAGATCAATAATTCCATCTTTGAATTTTCCCCAGAAATTGCTAAGGCCTCTACGCTGTCTTACCTTCACTGCAGTATTATTATCATCTGCTTCCTCATAAACTTCTTCTTCCACCGTCTTTTTCAATCCATCAGGCACTTCCACTTTTTTGTACTCCTTTTCAAATTCCTTGCGGTTATGTTCATAATCATCATATCCTTTCAGTATAAGTCCGATACAGGTTGAATAAGTTGGTTTGGCAAGCTCTTCAATATGTCCCGCTGCAAGATGTTCGTTGGGGAATCCAATTCTGGCTGGCAGGCTGGTCACATATTCTGTTAACTGGATCAGATGCTTTAATTGTGATCCACCACCTGTTAGCACCACTCCACCATTAAGTGCTTTATTGTCCAGACCCACCTGCTTGAGGTGATAGGTTACAAAATCCAGTATTTCACTCATACGCGCCTGTACTATATTAGCCAGGTTCTTCACACTGATCTCCTTGGCAGGCATGCCACGCAACCCTGGAATAGTGATATAGGCGTTGGCCTTTGCTTCATTGGACAAGGCGCTCCCAAACTGCACTTTCATTTGTTCAGCCTGGGTCTTCAATACCCCTAAACCGGTTTTGATATCATTCGTGATATTCTCCCCTGCAAATGGTATTACTGCCGTATGTTTCAAAATACCTTCATAAAATACAGCCAGGTCAGTGGTACCACCACCAATATCCACGATGGCAACACCAGCTTCCAGGTCTTCCTGACACATAACAGCTGAAGCTGAAGCCAATGGTTGCAATACCAGGTCCTTGGTATGCAGGCCCGCTTTTTCAACGCTTCTGTTGATATTGCGGATGGCATTCTTGTCACCGGTGATGATATGGAAATTGGCACCTACTTTCACACCACCATATCCAATGGGATTGGGTATGTTCTGAAAATTATCTACCGTAAATTCCTGCGGGATCACATCAATGATCTGGTCACCGGCAGGTATATAGGTTTTATATTGATCATTGATCAACTGATCGATCTCCCGCTGCGTGATCTCCTCTTCACTAACCTGGCGAACGATATCTCCGCGGGTTTGCAGGCTCTTGATATGATGGCCGGCAATACCTACATATACTTCATTGATATCGAGATTCGGATTAGACGCAAAGCAGTTCTCCAGAGCCGTTCGGATAGCCTTGATCGTTTCATCTATATTCAATACCTGGCCGTGTTTAACGCCATTTGAATTGGCCTTGCCAAAGCCAAGTATTTCCAATTTGCCAAATTCATTCTTGCGACCGGCAATAACGGCAATTTTGGTGGTTCCAATGTCCAGACCGACAATTATGGGTTGCTCGCTGTTCATATTTTTGTTTTTAGTTGTTTTGTATGGCTGTGTCTTTAAATACCTGGTTAGCTTCCTCCAGCATTTGCTGAACACTTTTTGCCAGTTTCACTGAATCCGTCTTTGGATTATCTCCCTTCCCTCCAATCACCTGGCCTTCAAATCGTACATCAATTGTTTTATAATGATCAAATCCTGTCCGGTTCAATACCTGTTGATAAAATGCAAAGAGCCGCTGGAATTTCTGATCGATATTATTTGCGTCCCCCAGTTTCACCACATGCCTTCCTACCACCGGCACCATTTCAAACTGCCAGCATCCTGCTCCACAATCTGCTGTTATATCGATCTGTGCTACCTGGGAAGACCAAAATGGATGAGTGCTTATGTAGCGTGCCAATGAATTAACAGCATTCACAAGCGCAGTATCTTTTATTGTTTTCTTATCAGGGAACCCGGTGAATACAGGAACTTTGGCAATAGTTTTTTCAGACAGCGGCATAAAACGGTTGTCCGCATCCATATAAAATGACTTGCCACCAGCAGTAAATATCCTTGCCACCGGTTCTCTTTCTTTCACGGATACATGTAAAACTGCATGATTATCGAAATAGAGCTGGGCATCTTTGATCCATACATTTTTCTCGAGCGACTCCTCCATTTGCAACAGGTTAAAACCTGCCTTTACTTTTCCTTTAATATCTCCATTTACCGAAGCTTTCAATAATTTGCCGATGCCTTCCTGGTCAAGAAAGAATACGCCTGTTTTCTCTGCCTTTATGTTTATCTCATACCCTTTGCAGAGTTCTTTCTTCTGCTTGTCCATGGCGGCAATGAGCAGCATAAGCATACCGCTTCCGATCACCAGCCACATGGCGATAAACATTATCTTTCGTATCGTTCTCTTCGTATCCACTTTATAAATTCTTTATCTGTTTTCTTAATTATTCCAAACTCTGTTTTATCGGATCTACCAGTGTGTCTATATCTCCTGCCCCGGCTGTGATCAATACTTCACCATTCACTTTATCTGCGTTTTGACTAAATTCATTCTTTATCCATTCCATCAGCCGTTCTTTAGTCATCACGCTGGCTCTTTTATGCTTCATCCTTTTTATGATCATTTCACTTTCTACCCCGCTTATTGGCAATTCCCTTGCAGGATAAATGGGTAAAAGGATCACCTCATCTGCCAGGCTTAGCACCTCTCCAAACCCATCCGCCTGGTCCCTGGTACGCGTATACAGGTGGGGTTGAAAGATCACCGTGCATTTTTTGGGGCTGAACAATGTTTTAGCCCCCGTCAGCAATGCTTTTAATTCTTCCGGGTGATGGGCATAATCATCAATAAAAATCAGTTTATCTTTTTTGATGATATACTCAAATCTTCGCTTCACCCCTTTGAAACTTGCCACTGCTTCCCTGATCTTTTCATTTCCAATCCCTAAAGAACTTGCGACCGTTATAGCTGCCACCGCATTTTCTATATTATGGAGGCCACCCATATTCAGTACTATCTTTTCAATCCTGTTACCTGGCAGCTGCACATCAAACTCATAGCTTCCATTCATCATCATTACATTGACTGCATATGCGTCAGCAGTTTTATTGTCCAGGCTATAGCTTAATTTCCGATCTCCCTTCAAATCGCTGCTTCTTTTCAAACCTGACTTATGGATCAGCAATCCGCCTGGTCTAATATTTTTACTGAAATCAATAAAACCCTGCTCAAATGCTTCTGCCGTACCATAGATATCCAAATGATCCGGGTCCATTGCACTGATCACCGCGATATCTGGGAATAATTTCAAAAAACTTCTATCATATTCATCCGCCTCCACAATACACACCTCCTTGCCCGCCGTAGCTTTAGCGTAGGAGGGCTGTTCCTTTTCCTCAGCTTCGCCCGCCGTAGCTTTAGCGTAGGAGGGCACCGTCCAGAAATTGGTTCCATAATTACTGGATATACCTCCCAGAAAAGCGGTTCCACCAAATCCACTATGCCGCAGGATATGTCCTGTCATTGTCGTGGTAGTGGTCTTTCCGTGCGTGCCTGCTATACAGATATTAAAAGAACTTTCCGTTACCAGCTGTAATACATCACTTCTCTTCACTACTTTGTATTGCTGCTGCTGATAGAACAGCAATTCCCTGTGATCCTTCGGCACTGCTGGTGTATACACCACCAGGTCTGCCTTGCGAGGTATCAGATCAACATTCTCTTCATAATGGATACTGATACCACTTGTTTCCATTTCCTTTGTCAGTTGCGTTGGTGTTTTGTCATACCCACTGACCTTCACGCCTATAGAATGAAAGTATCTGGCCAACGCACTCATTCCTATACCACCGATTCCGATAAAATAGATCTCCCGGATGTTTTCAAGCCCCCCGAAGGGGGTATTCATAAGGACAGTATTGGCTCGTTTACCTCCTGCTCCTGATGGAGCATCGGGAAAAAATCTTTTTATCGGTAGTTCACTGTTCATTCACAATTCAATCGATCTGATCATTTAAGGTTGGCTACTATTTCCCTGGCCACTTTAACGGCCGCATCTGTAATAGCTAACTTTCCGATATTATTTTTCAGTTCGTTTTTTTTGATATCATTTCTTGCCAGCTCAATGATCATAGGCACCAGTTTTTCTTTCGCTTCACTATCTGACACCATCAAAGCTGCATTTTTGCTCACCAGCTGTTTGGCATTCACCGTCTGGTGATCTTCCGCAGCATAGGGATAAGGAACAAAGATTACAGGCTTCTTCACCACGCAGAGCTCAGCAACAGTCATGGCGCCTGCTCTTGCCACTACCACATCCGCCGCAGAGTAGGCATATTCCATTTGCGAAATGAAATCGTTCACAAATACTCCATTTTTCCCTTTTGCTCTTTCTTTTCCTTTTTCGGCATAGGGCTTACCAGTTTGCCAGATCAATTGTAATCCTGCATCGAGCACTTTTTCCAGATCCTTATCAATTGCTTCATTGATAGTTTTTGCTCCAAGGCTTCCACCTACAACCAGCAATGTCTTTTTTGTTTCATCCAGAGAAAAGAACCGCACCCCTTCCGCCTTGGTAACACCTGCCTGTACAATTGCAGCTCTCACCGGGTTACCGGACAGGCTGATTTTTGCCGCTGGAAAGAATTTTTCCATTCCATCACTGGCCACAAAAATCTTCGTTGCCTTCTTTCCCAGCATAATATTGCTCTTGCCCGCAAAGGAGTTCGACTCATGGATGAATGTTGGGATCTTTGCTGATTGCGCAAATCGCAAAACAGGAAAGGATGAATATCCGCCGACGCCAATGGCTGCATCGGGTTTGAATGCCGCAAATATTTTTCTGACCTGCAAAAAACTCCTGATGAGCTTGAAGGGCAACCCAATATTTTTTATCAAAGAGCTTCTGTTGAATCCTGCTATATCCAATCCTTCAATCTTATATCCAGCCTGGGGAACCTTCTCCATTTCCATTTTACCCTTTGCACCTATAAATAATATTTCTGTGTTCTTATCGATATCCTTCAACGCATTGGCAATTGCTATTGCCGGGAAAATATGGCCGCCTGTTCCGCCTCCTGCTATTATTATTCGTTTGCTCAAATTTATATTATTGAGTGCTCACTGCTGCTGGTTCATTTCCTTCCGACTGTTCCACATTCCTTGCCACACTTAAAATGATTCCAATGGAAAGACAGGTAAATATGAAACTCGTTCCTCCCATGCTCACCAGTGGAAGCGTTACACCCGTAACCGGAAACAGATTAACTGTTACTGCCATATTCACAATTGCCTGTATCGCCAGCGTAAAACTCAGTCCTAACGCCAGGAATGCTCCAAAGGCATAGGGACATCTTCTAAATATGCGGATGCACCTGTAAAGAAATACCAGATAGATAAAGACAATGAACATCCCACCTAAAAACCCATACTCTTCTATGATGATGGCAAATATGAAATCATTATAGGCCTGTGGTAAATAGTCCCGTGTTGTGCTATTACCTGGCCCAACTCCTATAAGACCTCCTTTTGAAATTGCAATCTTGGCCTGATTCACCTGGTACATCGCATCATCATCTGCCTCCTTGCTTCCGTATATAAAATTCTCTACCCTCCCTACCCATGTATTTACACGTGTAAAAATTCCGGTGGATGCTTTCTTTGATAAGGTAACTTCGTCATCTCCCGACTTATGCTGAATAACCGCAGCAGTTACCAGCGCTATGATTGGTATCAAGGCCAGTCCTGCAACCAATAATATATGTTTCGGCCTTGCACGTCCGATAAATAAAAGCATCAGGCAGCTTGCTCCAAGCAATAATGCTGTTGACAAATTTGCCGGAGCGATCAACAGGCAAATGATTACCACCGGCAACATCACCGGGAGGAACCCTTTCTTAAAATCCTTGATCACATCCTGTTTCCTGCTTAACAGTCTTGCCAGGTACATGAACAACGCCAGCTTGGCCAGGTCAGAAGTTTGCATGGTCAGATTGATCAATGGTAATTTGATCCATCGGCTTCCTTCATTCATACTCACACCAAAAAACAGTGTATATATTAATAATGGTATGGCCAGCAGGAACAAAATGCTGGCGATCCGGGAATAAATAGTATAGTTGACCAGATGAGCAAAATAGATCACCAGGATACCTCCCACAATAAAGACAATCTGCTTGAACAGGTATACTTCAGTATTCCCCCTGAAATTTTTATAGGCCAGGGAATTGGTTGCGCTGTATACTGCGAGCAGGGAAACCAGTGTCAGCAGCACTACCAGTGCCCATATCACTTTATCCCCCTTTGTTTTACTGAGGATATTACGGGTATTGAACCCGTTGCCCAAACTCCCAAACCGTATGTCTCTGGTTGCTTCCATTTTCATTTTAAATTCTAATTCCGGCTTTCGCCAAAAAGTTTAAATAGGGTACAAGTTTTCAAGATTTGGATCAATTAGGTTACTAACCTTTATTCTCGATTTTCAAAAAGGGGATCATAATTCCCTTACAGCCTGCTTGAACTGGTTACCTCTGTCTTCATAATTTTTGAACAGGTCAAAGCTGGCGCAGGCCGGGCTCAGCAATACAACATCTCCTTTTGTTGAAAAATGATAGGCAGCATGTACGGCTTCATAGGCGCTGCCTGTGTTTACTATAGGGCTTACAATATTTCCAAAAGCTTCATGTATTTTCCGGTTATCAGTCCCGAGACAAATAATAGCTCTCACTTTTTCCTTTACCAGTTCTGTGATCAGTGAATAATCATTGCCTTTGTCCACTCCACCCAGTATAAGGATGGTGGGCCTGGTCATACTTTCCAGCGCATACCAGGTTGAATTCACATTGGTAGCCTTGCTATCATTAATGAATTCCACACCGCGAACTGTTGCTACTGGTTCCATGCGATGCTCCAGGTTTTTGAAATCCTGTACCGCCTCTCTTATCTTTTCTTTGCGGATGTCCATTATGTCCGCTGCTACACAGGCTGCCATGGTGTTATATTGATTATGCTTACCCTTCAGTGCAAAGTCGTACACGCTCATGCTGGTGAACTCTTCGCCCGTTCTTACGTACATGTCCCCGTCTTTAATAAATGCTCCGTTTTTAGGTTCTGATTTCATAGTGAATGGCAGTTGCTTTGATTGAATATTGAAGCCGATCTTTTTCGGCTGATTAATGAATTGCATTGTTACCTGATCATCGGCACAATAAATAAAATGATCTTCCGGCCGCTGATTCATGGCAATGCGAAATTTGCTTCTGATGTAATTTTCGAACTGATACTCATACCGGTCAAGGTGGTCTTCCGTGATATTGGTAAGAATGGCAATCTCAGGTCTGAAAGCATGTATATCATCCAGCTGAAAACTGCTGATCTCGGCCACATACACTGGTTTAGGATCCTCGGCTACCTGCCGCGCAAATGAATAACCAATATTCCCTACAAGTGCCGCATCTACTCCTCCTTTCTTCATAATATGCCAGGTCAATGCGGTGGTAGTGGTCTTTCCATTGCTGCCGGTAATGGCGATGATCTTACTGTCTCCTTTGTACCGGAAGGCCAACTCTATTTCACTGATAATTGGAATGCCCGCTTTCCTGATCTGCCTGACTGTTTCATTTTTTTCAGGAATACCCGGACTTTTCATTATTTCATCAGCCGCCATTACCTTATCAAGGTCATGGCCATTTTCTTTAAATGAAATATGTGCCTGCCTGAGATCATTTCGATAATTATCCTTCAAAGAACTTTCGTCGGAAACGGATACATCATATCCTGCTTTCTGTGCAAGGAGTGCAGCGCCTACGCCGCTTTCTCCTCCGCCTAATATGACTAAACGCTTCTTCATGTTTTCAATAAACCCTCCTTCTCTCTAGCGGGTCGGATTCAGTGGGCGATGCCTGGTTCGCAATTCGCCGTACGGAAAAAATGGTTCTTCAAAAGCATTAGGATTGGTAATGCACCACAATAAATTAGGATCGGATGGTTACTCAAAGGGGGGCGGAACGATGGCTTGGTTTTTCCCAGTTAGTTTTGGTCTTCTATCGCAGCTTTAGCGTAACAATACTGAGCACTACGCACAATACAGTTACGATCCAGAAACGCGTCACAATCTTGGCCTCATGATATCCTTTCTTCTGATAATGGTGATGCAGGGGACTCATTAAAAAAATCCTTCTGCCGGCACCATACTTTTTCTTCGTGTATTTAAAATAGCTTACCTGCAGGATCACACTCACATTTTCAACTAGGAACACCCCGCAGAATATTGGTATTAATAACTCTTTATGTACTATGATGGCAATAGCTGCAATAATCCCTCCCAGCGTTAGACTTCCGGTATCTCCCATAAATACCTGTGCAGGATAGGAATTGAACCATAAGAATCCAATACAGGCCCCGATCATGGCCGCAATAAATATTGACAGCTCACACAGGTTCGGGATATCCATCATGGTTAGATAATCCGGAAAGACAAGATTACCGCTGGCATAGGCGAATATGCCGAGCAAGACTCCTATCAATGCTGAGGTTCCCGTACATAACCCATCAAGGCCATCGGTTATATTGGATCCATTCGAAACAGCCGTGATGATAATGATCACCACCAGGATATAGAGCAGCCATGTATAATTTCTTAATCCGGCTGGTAATAACTTGGAATAATTGAACTCATGGTTCTTTACAAAAGGAATGGTTGTAATGGGCACCTTGGATTCAGTGAAATATTTGGTTTTGCCATTCACTGTTTTTGCAAATACTGTTGTATCTGCCGGTGTTGGTTTACCGATGAATTCACGCCAGATCTTTACATTGCTATTAAAATAAAGTACCGATCCAACTGTAATACCAATTCCTACCTGACCTAATATCTTAAACCAGCCTGCCAACCCATCCTTATCGCCTTTCTTATAAGCGATGCCCTGCTCCTGCGCTATTTTCTTTGCTCTCAGTTTTAAATAATCATCTACAAATCCAATAATTCCCAGCCAAATAGTGGCAATCACCATTAATATGATATAAACTGTAGTCAGGTTTGCCAGTAACAACGTTGGAATAAGAATAGCAAGGATGATAATCAGACCTCCCATGGTAGGCGTACCTTTTTTGCTTTGTTCGCCTGCCAGCCCCAGGTCACGTACACTCTCTCCCACCTGCTTTTTTCTCAGGAACCAGATCACCCTTCTTCCATATAACATGGAAATGACCAGTGCCAATAACATGGCCAGTAGTACCCGGAAAGTGATGAATGTAAACAATGCACTTCCCGGGAACTTAATGTTCTGCTGCTTAAACCATTCAAATAAATGAAAAAGCATCTGGCCTTTGGTTTTTATTGAATTACCGTCCGAGTAATCTTTTTATCCCGATAGCTATCGGAATTATTCAATCTTATTTATGTCACCTTTCCATCCTGATCCCCATCCCGATAACTATCGGGACAACTCTTCAAACATCGCCGTCACTACTTCTTTATCATCAAAATGGTGCTTTACACCTTTAATATCCTGATACTTCTCATGTCCCTTTCCTGCTATTAACAGTATGTCTTCAGGTTTTGCCAAACTGATAGCGGTTTTGATAGCTTCCTTCCGATCAACAATCGCCAGATATTTTCTTTTGGCCGCCACCGGTATTCCTTTTTCCATATCGTGAATGATCTCTGCCGGATCTTCACTCCTGGGGTTATCACTGGTGAGTATCACTCTATCACTATACTCCACCGCTACTTCCGCCATCACCGGTCGCTTGGTCTTATCCCTGTCACCACCACACCCTACCACCGTTATTACCTGTTCAAATCCTTTCTTCAGTTTTTTGATCGTGGCCAACACATTCAATAAAGCATCAGGAGTATGCGCATAATCCACGATGGCGATCACTTTATCCTTTGGCGATATCATGTATTCAAACCTTCCCTCTGCTCCCGTTAGCACACTGAGGCATCTTAATACCTCGTGCCTGTCTTCCTTCATGCACATGGCAGCTCCAAAAACTGCCAGCAGATTGTAGGCGTTGAACTCACCGATCAACCGGAAATGAACCTCCTGGTCGTTCACAATCATGATCAAACCCGACAAACTATTTTCAATGATCTTTCCTTTATATTCAGCCATCGTTTTGAGGCTGTATAAATATTTTCTGGCCTGGGTATTCTGCAACATCACCATTCCTCTCTTGTCATCTGCATTGCTAAGCGCAAATGCGGTTGAAGGCAATGAATCGAAGAAGGACTTCTTTACCCGGATATACTCATCAAATGTTTTGTGATAATCCAGGTGATCATGCGTGATATTGCTAAACAATCCTCCTGTGAATTGCAAACCGGCAATCCGGTGCTGGTGAATGGCATGCGAACTCACTTCCATGAAGGCATGTGTAACTCCTTCATCTGCCATCTGGCCCAACAACCGGTTCAGGCTTACTGCATCCGGTGTTGTATGCGTAGCCTCCAGTACCTTTTCCCCAATCATGTTCTGCACTGTACTGATCAATCCACAGGAATATCCCAATGATGTAAAGAGCTTATATAATAATGTGGCAATGGTGGTCTTCCCGTTCGTTCCCGTTACACCCACCAGTTTTATTTTCTCTGTTGGCTGTCCGAAAAAATTATGGGCGATATAACCAGAAGCTGCTGCACTGTTCTCTACCTGCACATACACGACCTCCCGATAGTCATCGGGATTATTCGTATTGTGAGTGGCCCCATCCCGATAGTTACCGGGAACTGGTATTGTTTCGCAGACAACAACCGAAGCACCATTTTCCAACGCTTTATCAATGAACTGATGACCATCTGTTCCCGTTCCTCTCACCGCGATAAACAAACCACCTTGTTTTACCTTCCGGGAATCAATCTGGATATCTTTAACTTCCGTGTCAGTGCTACCGGCTACAGACCTGATGGCCACCTTATATAGTACATCGCGCAATAACACGTTGTCAATATTCTTTTTATGGATCTAACTCAGCTCCAGCAATACCGATATTCCTTTCTGCAGGGCCGTACCGGGTGCTATTGACTGAGCCATAACTTTTCCTTTTCCTTTCACATTTACTTTCACCCCAATTGTTTCCAGCAGATATAATGCATCTCTCAAACCCATTCCCCGCACATTCGGCATTACTTTATCGTTAACAGCACTGGTCTTGATCACCGGCTGGTAATTGGATGCATATACATTACTCCACTCTCCTTTCGCGGCTGAATCAGCATATTGCATCTTCAGTGTTCCATATACATTTTTTATATCCGATGTATAGCCTGCATAGAAATAAGAAGAACTGTCTTTATGGGAGGCATACATAGCCGGCATCTTCTGATCCACGTACATCGCGTATAACTTGGTAGCCACTTCCCTGAATACTGGCGCTGCAATCTGTCCACCATAGTGCAAGGCAGCATGAGGTCTTGTGCGTACCACTACAATACAGGAGTATTGCGGATCATTGGCGGGAAAGTATCCTACAAAGGATGCCTGGTACACCATGTCATTGTATTTGATATTACCATCAGCCACATGCGCAGTACCTGTTTTTCCAGCAACCATGAATGGCATATCCTTGAATGCCGGCCGACCCGTTCCTTCAGTGATCACCAT
>JAJKIP010000018.1 GCA_021154405.1 Segetibacter sp.
AAATGTTTATAATTTTTAATGCTTTAAATATTCAATCATGGCTAATACGTACGACGCAATCGTAATCGGTTCAGGCATCAGTGGTGGCTGGGCTGCAAAGGAGCTATGCGAAAAAGGTCTGAAAACCCTCGTGCTTGAAAAAGGGAGGATGGTCAAACATGTCACTGACTATCCAACCACCAACCTGGATCCCTGGGAATTTCCCAATCGTGGTAAGCTGACACCCGATGAATTAAAGAAATACCATATCCAGATCAGAAGTGGATTTGTTGGAGAATCCAACAAACATTTCTTTACCAATGATGAAGAGAATCCTTATGAAGAGGTCAAGCGGTTCGATTGGATACGGGGTAACCAGGTGGGCGGACGATCCCTTATCTGGGGTAAACAATGTTATCGATGGAGTGATCTGGATTTTGAGGCTAATCTGAAAGACAAAGTAGCCGTCGATTGGCCCATCCGTTACAATGACATTAAAGACTGGTACACCTATGTTGAGAAATACGTGGGTATAAGCGGCCAGGCAATGGGACTTGCTCATTTACCGGATGGACATTTCCTGCCGCCAATGGAATTGAATACTCTTGAGAAGACGGTGAAGGAGAGACTCGAGAAGAATTATCCTGGCAGGTATATGACTATTGGTCGCATAGCGCATTTGACAGAACCCATCAATGGTCGTGGTAAATGCCAGTACCGTAACCGCTGTTCCCGTGGTTGCCCATTCGGTGCTTACTTCAGCAGCAATGCAGTGACTATTCCGGCTGCAGAAAAAACAGGAAATCTTACCATCCGGCCATTTTCAATTGTCAACTCCATTATTTATGATGAGAAGAAGGGAAAGGCCATAGGAGTGAGAGTGATTGATTCAGAGACCAACCAGGCAACTGAATTCTTTGCAAAAATTATTTTCTGTAATGCTTCTACATTGGGTTCGGCTTTTATTTTATTGAATTCAACTTCCAGTCGCTTCCCCAATGGATTAGGTAATGACAGTGGTGAATTGGGTCATAACCTGATGGATCACCATTATCGCATTGGAGCAACCGGGTCTTATGAAGGATTTGAAGACAGGTATTATACCGGTCGCCGTCCAAATGGTATTTACATTCCCCGGTACAAGAACCTGGATGAAAAAACAAAGACGACAGATTTTATCCGCGGATATGGATTCCAGGGAGCTGGCGGTCGCGCTGGCTGGGGAAGAGGTGTGAATGATTCTGGCTTTGGAGGTGACTTTAAAGATAAACTGATGGAACCCGGTGGATGGGGAATGTTCCTGGTTGGATTTGGCGAATGCCTTCCTTATCATGAAAATAAGGTTACACTGAATACCGATAAAAAAGACAAATGGGGGCAACCTCAATTATCTATCGATTGTGAATACAGGGAAAATGAATTTGCCATGCGGAAACATATGATGGAAGATGCAAAGGAAATGCTGGAATCCACAGGATTTAAAAATGTAGCCACATACGATAACGGGGGTGGACCAGGATCTGGCGTTCATGAAATGGGAACGGCAAGGATGGGAAGAGATCCCAAAACTTCTGTGTTGAATGCATTTAATCAGGTGCATTCAGTTCCAAATGTATTTGTAACAGATGGCGCCTGCATGACTTCCTCTTCCTGTGTCAATCCTTCTATAACATATATGGCATTAACGGCAAGAGCTGTTGATCATGCAGTGAATGAAATGAAAAAACAGAATATTTAAACTAATAACTAACAACTAATAACTCGTAATTAGTTGTCAATATAATCTGATCAATTAAAACTATTTATATGAACAGGAGAGACGCCCTTAAAAATACCGTGCTGGTGTTAGGTTATACGGTTGCTGTTCCTTCCCTGGCCAGTATATTTTCCAGTTGTAATAATAATAGTAGTGCTGCACTGGGTTGGGAACCGCAGTTCTTTTCTTCCTCGCAGGCTGCACTTATTTCTGAACTGACAGAAACGATCCTTCCTAAAACAAAAACGCCGGGAGCAAAGGATCTGCATCTTGATCAGTTCATTGATAAGCTGATAAAACAGGTATTATCACCGGAAGATCAGGAAAAATTGTTGAAAGGACTGGACGCCTTTGAAGCTGAATCAAAAGAGCTGAATGGAAAAGGATTTGTTGATTCTTCCCCGGAGGAAAGGGCTAAATTATTGACGAAGATGGAAGCTGAATCTGAAAAAATTACTGGCAATATCTGGGGATTCCCTTTAAAGAAGGACCCGCCGCCAGTTCCATTTTATCGCCAGGCAAAAGAGCTTACCTTATTGGGGTATTTCACCTCACAGGAGGTGGGTAAGAACATATTGGTATATGATCCTGTTCCAGGAAAGTTTATAGCTGATATGCCATTGGGCCATCCGGGGTATATTTCATTTGAATAGTTTGGTTTAATCAAACAAACCTTGCCATAGTATGAAAAATAAACGCAGGGAATTTATCCGCAACAGTGCATCTCTTGCAGCGGCTGCATCTTTTGGAGGTATCCACACAATTACCGATCAATTTATTGTTGATAAATCTACCGGAGAAATAGTAAGGTCGGCCCACATGGCCAAAGACGCTGGCATGGAAATGAGCGAGGCCTATTTCTATGGAATGCAGGAACAGAAGATTGCATTGGTGCGACAGATGGAGGTATTAGGCGCAGTCGGTGCTGTGAATAGCAGTTTGGCTGGAAAGGATGTACAGCCGCTGGACCCTAAAGCCATTACCGCAACAAAAGAAGCCTGGGAAAATGTGGGATTAAAATTCAATGTGGTAGAAGGCCCTGCTTATTTGGGTAATAAAACCAAACTGGGATTGGAAGGAAGAGATGAAGAGATTGCCAATTTTATTACTTACATGAAAAACCTGCGGCAACACAGCAAAGTGGATGTGATCTGTTATAACTGGATGCCGGTTATTGGATGGTACCGTACTAAAAACGATAAGCCCGGAAGGGGAGGAGCCCTTGTAACAGCATTTGATTATGAGGATGCGAAAAATTTACCGCTCACTGAATTCGGAGAAGTTTCAAAAGATAAATTGTGGGAGACATTGACCTATTTTCTTAAAGCGGTTGTTCCCGAAGCAGAAAAGATTGGAATGAAGCTGGCCATGCATCCTGATGATCCGCAGGTTGATAGTTTAAAGGGAATATCCCGTATAATGACAACGGTAGATAATTTCAGGCGCATGCTGGATATTTATCCGAGTACATATAATGGTATTACTATGTGCCAGGGCAATTTCTCCTTAATGGGCGCAGATATTCCTGCGATAGTAAAAGATTTCGGAAAGCGGGGCGTGATCCATTTCGTTCATTTCAGGAATGTAAGAGGTGGCAAATTTAAATTTGAAGAAACATTTCATGACGAAGGACAAATTGATATGTATGCCGCAATGAAAGCGTATTATGATATTGGGTTCCGGGGACCTATCAGGCCGGACCATGTGCCTACCATGGCTGGAGATAGTAATGAGCATCCAGGCTATAGTATTATAGGAACACTGTTTGCCCTGGGTTATATGAGGGGGTTGATGGAGGCGATTGTCAAAGCAGATAATCACAAGAAATAATAACTATCAGGGTTACAGATTTTTGTATAGTGGCCCCGCATAATAGACCTATAGAGGAGTTATAGGGGAGTTATAGAGGAGTTATAGGGGAGTTATAGGGGATGTTCTTCTGTTTGATACCTGTATGAGTTCGGAATGATACCACATTGGTACCTCATTGCTACCTCATGTCGTATTCCAGCTTCGAGGTGGCAATAAGGTTGAAAAGAGGTATCAAAGAGGTATCATTAAGGACCGGGATAAAAGTTGTTACTTATTATTGCCTGCACAAACGCTCAATCAACGATTTATGACCCGGGAATTGTCCAGTAAGTGTATTCCTTTTACCCAGCTCAAAATCAGCGAAATCAAAACCTGGCGATACCGTGCACCCCACTAAGGCGTATGTACTATTCTCCATAACTTCAGAAGCAAACCAGTTCCCGGCTTTAATAACACAGAAAGGGGATTGTCCTTTTTCAAGGTCTTTGCCTAAATGATGTTTGATGAGGGTGCCATCGTTCTCCAATTCATAAATAACCAGGGGGTCGCCGCTATAAAAATGCCAGAGCTCATCACTCTGTATGCGGTGAAATGCGGAGAACTCACCTTTTTCAAGCAGGAAGTAAATATGTGTACAGGTTGAACGGTCTCCTTTGAATTGTGAGGGAAGTTGAGAGGCTGCAATGGTAACAGCTGATTTATATACTTCACTATACCAGCCGCCTTCTATATGATGAATAAGTTGTAAATGCTTTTTCCAGTAATCTGAAGAATGATCCATCATCAGTTTTGATACTCAATATAAACTTTTTTACCTGTTAGTGAGGTAAGGGAATCTACAACATGCGTTGTATCTGTGCGCATGGGAAGTAAGAGAAAGAGTTTGTAGTCTACCGAATCTTTTGTTTCCATACCAACATCCCAAAGATTTTCTCTGAGCTGTTTATATCTGCGTAAAGCGGTATTTCTTTTGGAAACCTGGAGTATATATTTATAATCTTTTGGTTTTACTGGCTCGGGGGATACAGCAACAACTGTATCTGTTGGCGTAATTACATGTGTGGTATCAACTACTTCAGTTACATCTGCCGTAGCGGCTTTTCGGGAAATAGTATATCCTCCCCAGATGGCAAGTCCTGCACCAGCTATTATTAGCAGGGCTATCACAGGTTTTCTCCATCCTGTATTAACTTTTGGCGAACCCAGGAAAGATTCATATTGAGCGGAGGATTCTTCCAGTGTAACAGGTGCTGGTTCTTTTGATTTATGCTCTTTCAGTTTTTCTGTGGGAACAGTGAGAGGAGTAAATACAAATTCTCCTTTCTGCTTTTTTACCAGGATGCCAATACCCTCAAGCTCGAAGGGCTTGCCGATATTCAGGAACTGCTGAGCCTGTTGAACAAAAGATTCAAGGTCAGCACTGGCGAGCGCTTTCATCTTCCCGCTTTGCGAAGAAATGAAGGCAATGAGTTCAGGGGATTCTTTGACGGAAGTATTGTATTCAAAACTAACTCCATTCAGAACTATGGATCTTTGCTTGCTATTATCAATGGAGGCGATGGTGGAAGGATCTAACACAAATATGCCGATACCAGGTAACTCTAACCGGTGGTTTGTATATAGGTATTGGGCAAATAAGGATGTTAGCTTCACAATCTGTTTCAGATTAGTTTCACAATATAGATAATAAGAACGGCTGGTGCAAGTGTCTCATTGTCTTAAGTCATAATTTTGCTGCATGCTCACCCCCGACGAAGAAAAATTCATTGAATATTGGGAAGCAAACCGCCTTTCCCGCAAAAAAGTGCTTAAGCAATTATACGTGGGTTTGCCTTTTGCGGCTTTCCTCGTAATTGCCATAGTTGTCAACTTTCTCTCTGGATGGTACAAACGTGCCGATATGGAGATCCGTTCTAACTCTTCATTGATACTGGTTGTGGTGATTGCCGGCATCGCGATTGTTGTTTTTACGACCGTATTTTCCGTACGCCACAAATGGGATATGAATGAACAGCTTTACAGGGAGCTCCTGGCCAAAAAGGCAAAGAAATAGTCATTTATCAGTCTCCTTTTGCTGGGGTACTGAAGCTAATTTTTCATCCACCGAATTTTCTGTATTCTTGCAGCAATTTAAACTGCATTACTGTCTAGGTTGCAGGACTGTGTAATCTAAAATTAACCCGACTTGAAGAAGTTAACTGTACTCACGACCCTTTGTTTATCTGCATTTTTGTTTTGGGGTTGTGTGAAAAGTAAAAGTTGTAATCCTAACCCTCCCTCAAGCGAAGCTCCCCAGATACTGGCTTATGCCAGCGCCAATGGTATGACGGTGACTGCCCATTCCAGTGGCCTCTATTATCAGATCATTAATCAGGGCAGCGGAAGCACTGCAAATGCGAATTCCAAGATATTTATTACGTACGATGGCAGGCTGCTTAACGGAACCCAGTTTGATCACCAGGATGTGCCAAATGTCAGTGGATGGGCTTTAAGTGGATTAATTGAAGGATGGCGGATCGGCATACCTCTCATTCAGAAAGGCGGGCGCATCAAATTGCTGGTACCATCTGCCCTTGCCTATGGCTGTGAACCGTATCAGAGTTTACCGGGTAGTTCAGTGTTATTTTTCGACATAACCCTGGTAGACGTTCAATAATGACATAAACCAATACTATCTGCTGGCCCCGGTTATACCGGGGCCTTTTTTATTAATTTTGTAACCATAACCCGATTACTTTGTCGTACGAATCCATTTCCGTATTTGATATTTTCAAGATAGGCGTTGGTCCTTCCAGCTCACATACACTGGGCCCCTGGCGGGCAGCCCAATCATTTCTAAAAACCCTTTCAGAGAGAAATATTTTATTTGAAGTAACGGCTGTAAAGGTATTGTTATATGGCTCTTTAGCTAAAACGGGAAAAGGCCACGGGACCGATGTGGCTGTACAGTTAGGATTGAGCGGCGATGATCCCGTCAGTTTTGATGTAAATAATATTCATTCCAAGATGAATGATATTGCCGCCATGAACAAGATTATCCTTGATGGAAGGCATGAGGTAGATTTCAATCCTCATGAGGACATTGAATTCCTGATCAC
>JAJKIP010000019.1 GCA_021154405.1 Segetibacter sp.
GGTATCTGAGTAGTGATTTGTTTGGATAAACAATCATAGCCAGCCGGGGATCTGTTCAAGCAGGTGTAGATTCATTCCCTTTTTCTCCCACCCATAACTGGTTGCACCGTTAGTTATGATCAGAAAACCAACCGGTATTGAAATATGGTATCGTAGTACCTGTTGTAAAACTCCCTCATTCAGTTTTATTTCTGGCGCTTTACATTCTATCATCATCCATGGACGATGATGTTTATCATACACCAGTATGTCAAACCTCTTTTTTAATTCTCCCAGTTGCAACACCTTCTCCTGTGCAATCAGATCTGCAGGATAGTTTTTTACCTTCACCAGGTATTGCACAAAATTTTGTCGCACCCATTCCTCTGGCGTCAACAACAGCCATTTCTTGCGCAAAGGGTCAAAAATGAAATCTTTCTCCTTTTCCTTCTTCAGCCGGAAATCGGGTTCAGGGAACTGAATAGAGAGCATGCTTCAAAAGTAATTGATTAAATTGCAAATATCTTAGACAGGAAAAGCTCATTCATATAATACAAGCCGCATGAAGACAAAACAGGAAATCGTAGAAAACTGGCTGCCCCGCTATACCGGGGAAAAGCTGAAAAGCTTTGGTCATTATATCCTTCTGACCAATTTCAGTAATTACGTCAAACTTTTTGCGGAATGGAATAATGTACCCGTTGTGGGTGAAGGCAAACCGATGCAGTGTGCAACCGCAGAAGAAATTACCATTATCAATTTCGGAATGGGCAGTCCAACTGCCGCTACTGTCATGGACCTTTTAAGTGCAATAGAACCCAAGGCTGCGCTCTTTCTTGGAAAATGTGGCGGACTGAAAAAACGTAATAAGATTGGAGACCTCATTCTTCCCATAGCTGCCATCAGGGGTGAAGGTACTTCTAATGACTATTTCCCTGCTGAAGTACCAGCACTTCCCGCATTTGCGCTGCAAAAAGCAGTTTCTACCACCATTCGTGATTACGGGGTTGATTACTGGACTGGTACTGTATATACCACCAACCGCCGCGTATGGGAACATGACGAAGTATTCAAAGAATACCTTCAGAAGATAAGGGCCATGGCTATTGATATGGAAACCGCTACCATCTTTTCGGTAGGGTTTTATAATAAGATCCCCACCGGGGCATTATTGCTGGTGAGTGACCAGCCCATGATTCCGGAAGGTGTTAAAACTGAAGAAAGTGATAAAAGTGTGACCGCCCAGTTTGTTGAAAATCATCTGCGTATTGGCATTGATTCGTTAAAACAGCTGATCAATGACGGATTAACGGTACGACATTTGAAGTTTTAGAATGAATCCATTCTATCACTAAATTTCGAACAATGAAACTTCCTGTTTTTTTATCATGCATATTTCTCCTTACTGTTTCTGCCCGAAACTGTAATAATAATTCCAGCATTAAAAATGAAGAAAAGCCTGATTCTTCCGTAGCCAAAAGTGCGGACTCCGCTTCGGTCAAAAAATATAAAGGCAAACTGGAGATTAAAGCTATTTGCATGAATTATACGCTGAGACTGGTGGAAGGAAACATAGATACAACTCTCATATCAGGTAACTGGATGGATGAAACCACACACAAATCCTATCAGAATGTATTTGCATTAGGAAACCCCTGTACGTTTCCCGCAACTATTGAACAGGGGCAGGATTTTAATTTCATAATAGATACTGCCAGTCCGCAAAAGCAATGCGCTGTTTGCATGGCATATTATCCTACTCCGCCCAAAAAGCTTTTTATAAAAGTGGTTGAATAATTAATGAATCCCCTTCTTCGTATAAAAGATCTATCGGTAGACTTTATTTCCGGATCAGGCGCAGGGGCACCAACTCGCACAAATGCGCTTGGGCATATTTCCCTTTCTGTTAACAAAGGAGAAATAGTGGCTCTGGTTGGAGAATCCGGTTCAGGTAAATCAGTTACTTCTCTTTCAGTTTTGCAATTGATCCCCTCTCCTCCCGCTGAATATACTTCCGGCCAAATCTTATTTTCTGAAGATGGAGAGAAAACAATTGATCTTCTTAAACTGGATCATCAATCGCTCCGGAATATCCGCGGTAACAAGATTGCCATGATCTTCCAGGAACCCATGACTTCCCTGAACCCGGTATTGACCTGTGGAGAACAGATAAAGGAAGCCATACAATCCCATCGTAAGGTTTCAAAAGCAATCGCAAAGAAAGAGACGATCGATTGGTTCGCGCGTGTAAAGCTGCCCTTGCCAGAAAAAATGTATGACCGCTATCCTCATGAATTAAGTGGTGGCCAAAAACAACGTGTGATGATCGCAATGGCCATGTGTTGCCATCCCTCCTTATTGATCTGCGATGAACCTACTACTGCACTGGATGTAACCATCCAGAAGACCATCCTGCATCTCATAAAAGAATTGCAACAACAGGAAGGTATGGGAGTGATCTTTATTTCGCATGATCTGGGTGTGGTAGCTGAAATTGCTGATCGCATAGCTGTGATGTACAAAGGTGAGATTGTTGAAGAGAACAGCACGCAGGCAATTTTCAAAAATCCCCAGCATCCCTATACCAGGGGATTACTTGCCTGCAGACCCATTAATCACCAGCGTGGAGAACGGTTACCCGTGGTCAGTGATTTCCTGACGCAAAAAAAGAAGGAAACGGAAGAGCACAAAAAACCTTTCTCCCAGGATATTGACGATGGAATTAACCCTGCTACGCCATTAGTAAAGGTGGATCATCTGTCTGTATGGTTTCCTGCAAGAAAGACATTGTTTGGCAAGGCGACTGAATATATCAAAGCGGTAGATGATGTAAGTCTCGAGATTTTCAAAGGAGAAACTCTGGGCCTGGTAGGTGAAAGCGGTTGTGGGAAAACTACATTAGGAAGGGCTTTGTTGAGATTGATTGAGCCCACCGGTGGAAGGATCCTTTACAATAACAGGGACCTGACAGCAATTGATAAAAATGAATTGCGTAACCTGCGCAGGAATATCCAGATAATTTTCCAGGATCCCTATTCTTCTCTGAATCCAAGACTAAGCATTGGATCGGCCATAAGCGAGCCACTTAAAGTGCATGAGATCCTTTCTTCCACAAGGTCCAGAAAAGAAAAGGTGGTGGAGCTATTGGAAAAAGTGGACCTGAAAGCGGATCATTATAATCGATACCCGCATGAATTTTCCGGAGGTCAGCGCCAGCGAATTGTTATTGCGAGGGCTTTGGCACTAAATCCTTCCTTTATCATATGTGATGAATCTGTAGCTGCACTGGATGTAAGTGTACAGGCTCAGGTATTAAACCTGTTGAATGATCTGAAAAGAGAATATCGGTTTACGGTAGTATTTATATCCCACGACCTGGCGGTGGTCCGGTACATAAGTGACCGCATCATGGTCATGAACAAGGGAAAAATCGAGGAAAGTGGTCCGGCGGATGAAATTTATTTTAATTCCAGATCTCCCTATACAAAGCAATTGATCGCATCGATCCCAAAAGGGTTGTGAAACTATGGCTCTTCTACTGCTACATCATAACCTTCATTACTTTCCTTCTCATAAAATTCCTTAGCACTCTTTCTCTTTGAATAAACCAGCTTTTTCAATTCCTTTTGCAACTGTTCTTCAACAGGCTGATCGGGTTTGAGGCGTGTATCTCTGAAACCTGTGAAATTGTACCGGTTGCGGGAAGCGGCGTCGTCCAGCAGCGAATAATCATTGGAATCATTATCGTCATCCTCATCAAATTCAAATTGAGAAGGATTTTCCGGAACGAGTCCTACCGTTGCAATCTTCCAGCCTGCATCATCCTTTTTTAATTTGTATTTGTAAAAGAAGATGAAGCCATTTTTATTCTTTACAGTTGCATTCAATTTATCTAAAAAGATCAAAGAGTCCGGAACGCCAAATGATTTCTCCTCCAGCAGCCGGCTTTTTGCCAGGTCAGTCTGATTATTGTATTTAGAAGGGAATTTTGATTCCTTATCCATTTCTTTAAGGTCAGAATAAAGATCATATCTGTAATCATCCTGCTTTGCAAAATAAATCAACAGTGAATCGGGATAGGGCTTCTCCGCACGCATCAGCGCAAGAAACGTTCGATATTTTAATTTCTTATCAGCAGATGATAACAATTGATCTATAACAGGCTTCACAGCAGGTTTAGTTTCCAAAAATGGAAGCAACAAAGCAGTGTAGAGATTCAACCGATCATTCCCAAAATCTTTATTCTCCTCTTCATAGGAAATTTCGGCAGGCTTACTGGGGTCTTTTGCTTTTTCCGCTTTGCTGATCGCCCTTCTCTTTTCCGCTATCGACTGCTTCTTTAATTCCTGTTTGGCTTCCAGCAGGAATTTGCCGAAATAGATTTCATAATCTTTTGCAGTAACCAGTTTTTTGTCTGCCATATTAGCCAGCAGCTGCATGATGGTATACTTGTAATCATCCAGGTTCACCAGGGGAAGCAGGTCTGGCAAAATGGTACGGGTAAGTTTCAAAGAATCGTATAATTCATCAAGGAAACTATTGTTATCGATATCTGCTGTCCGAGATGAACCTGCATTGGTAGTTAAAGCAGATGAAGCTGACCATTTATGATTATTGCCAAGATTCAGAACAGGCGGTTCATTGCTGATAATATCCCTGAAAACAGTAAAGGAATAATTTGTTTTCTGTTGCAATAGCATCTCCAGTATGGAATATTGCAATTCAATTGTATCACCTGCGGCATAATAAAGTGACTTCAGATAATCGGAAGCTTCGCGGGTTGTAATATCATCGAGCTTGCCAATCAGCGCCTTTTTGGTATCCAGGTATTTCTTCTCTGTCCAGTTTAAGGAATTGATTGTCTTTTTCAATTGAGGAAAATCGGAAGAATCCATTTTCACCATGTACAATCCTTTTACCGCACGCTGATGAAGCACACTATCACTACTCTGGAAATCAGCAAAGAACAGTGAAGTCTTTTTGACAAATGGGTTGGTTCCTTTCAGACTGTCTGCCGGAGTAAATGATTCAAAGAAGCCACGTACAAAATCACTGGGTTTGCTTAGCGTATCCAGCTCTGTAGACAGGGAGTATCCTATTCCATCTCTGAAAAAGCTTTTGTTCCAGATCATTCTACTGCTGCCAGTATCTGATACCAACGCTTCCCAAACTCTTGTGCCGTCCGGCAAACGATCTCTTTTCCTGCTCCGAACCAGCCAGGTAGTATCACCAAAGATGGCTACCTGGTTCTGTTTATCCATTATTGTACTATCCCTGATATAAGTGTACCGTTGGGTTTTATAGAAAGTGACATATATTTTTTCGCCTGTAGTATCATTTGAAATAACCTTGCTTCTGAACAATCCCGATTCCAGCGCATCATCTTCTGAATCATCATCTTCGCCGGCCGACAAATAATTATATCGCGGTATCTCCAGTTTTTCCTTATCTGGTTCCGGAAAAACCGGAGTACGCACACTATAATATAGCGAGGTATCTATTTTTTCTTTAGCCGGTTTGTATAACAACGGTTTTATTTCAAAGGAATTCAGAAAGCTCTTCATCTGCTGGGTTTCCTGTTTACCATGGGTTACAACTGTGTAATAATGGGGACCCTGGATGATGAACCTTGCAAGATAAATACCACCATTCTTATCCTTATACTGCACATCAAGAGCAGGATATCCCTGGTAGGTAGTCAGGTTACGTTTAACAGTTTTATCAATGAACTCGGAGGAGCTGAAGCTTTCATCCATTAATCCAAGATCAAAACTGTCTTCTTCTGCAAAACGATAGTTATGGATATCTGTGCGGATCACACGGTATTGGGTATGTGTGGCCTTGTCTTCTGCATCATAGATCCAGCTCCCATCATTTCCTATATAAGGATCATGCGGAAAATTCACGGCAAATCCCCCAAAGTTGGGAGAATATTTTTTCCATGTACCGGTAGCATGTGTTCCATTGGCAGGATTGATGGCCGGTGTTGCGGGAGTCAATTGAATACTGCCAAAAAACCGTTTGGCCTCATCTCCCAATCTCACATACTCTCCAGTTCCACTCATTTTAAAAATAATGATCTCAAAAGGTGTGATAAAAATATTGTAGCGTTGAATATCACCGCGACGGGTACGATTGGTTAGATCGATACCGGGATATCCATTCCGGTTGATAGCTGTTTTGCTTATAATCTTCCCGGGAATATTTTCGTAAAGAAGGCTATCGATAACCCGGTGCACTTTTTCCTGTGTATGTCCCCACATCCAGGCATTGGTCATGATACGGGTAACCATATAATAACTCCCGTTGGCCATATCTGCATACTGTCGCTGATCAAGTGAAGCCTCATCTCCAAACTTGTAAAACCTTCCAGGGATATCCACCTTATACATACCGTCAGCTACTGACTGTGTGGTGAATGAAACAGGTACCCTGATCTTTTCCACCTGGTTCTTATGCTGGCTGTCCCGCTCACCCATTTTCACGGGGCGTACAGTATATCCTCTATCACGAAGTATTTCAATTACACCTCGTTGTCCGGGAAGATGCGCCGCCCCTACTCCTACAAAAAGCGATTGATTGGTTTTAAGAATTGAATCAATTGAATTAGCCTGTATCTCGTTTCGGCGATACAGGAATTTTTCATCGAATGCAGAGGAAAAGCTATTGTAGCGATTGATGGAGTCAAGCCAGTCGAGGTTACCTGTGCGATAAGCCTCCTGCAAATTGCCTGCAGAATATCCATCATCATTATCAAAACTTCTCTCTTTTTTATTCTTGTCTTTAGCCGCATCACGATAAGCTTCTGCCATGAGCTTCATGCTTTCGCCATATTTTTCCACTCCAGCTACTTTCTTACCCCACTTCTTCCCGCACTGGTAGATATACATATCCAGGTAGGTATCCTCTTCAAAATCGCTTGATTCATTTCCATAGCTGCGGTAAAGCAGGTTGTTTATTGTGGATGGATTGCTATATAGAGAGCGTTCGATTTTCTTGTCATACCTGAAGAATCGAAGTGTGCTGATCGTAAAATAATCATCCGGTGATGATATATACCCATTATATCGAAAGCCGAAATCATAGTTATCATTATCCCTGTTATCAAAATCATATTTACTCATGTCTTCCTGCCAGGATTCCGGATTGGTCTCCAATGCAACCATATCAGCATTGCGAAGCCCGATATAAAACGAATCGGCAAGGTGAAAAGCCATTTTGCTGCTCACGTGCATGGTGCCGAACAGATAGGATGATTTTTTCAGACCATTACCACTGATCTCCCATAGGAGGCTGGGATATTTCTTTTTTTTGACGGGTGGCTGGGCCCATAACAGGTAAGGCAGGATTATAAGCAGTAAAATAAAGGTTCGTTTCATAAAGGTTGGGTCCTCAGTGTAACAAAATTAAGATGCCGACTTCCTATAAAAAGCATAAATAAGTCCATATTTGATTGAGCGGTATTAATGCCGTCATTCTCTATTCATGACCCGAATTCAGGCTGCTGCCGGATCCGGTCCTTTTTATTAAACGTTTTTTACCATGGCTTTCTTTTACCGGTCGGCCTTTGAAATGGCCCTCTGGCAATGAATTGTCCGGGAGCAGCGGTAGCCACGCAGATAAAAGGTTTTACCACCCTGGAGCACTGCCGGGACAGACAAGGAAAAAATGTTGAAAACAAAACAACGTTTTTTATGTTTAAATAGTACCTTTGCCCGCTTTAATAACTGTCCGTAGACAGATCCCGGTGCCGTAAGACCGGAGTTTGCCTGACCGCCAAACCATTTTTTCCGGTAATACTAACCGGAAGCTGGCGGATTAGTTCAACCCTCCAGATCTTCCCCCCGGCTCTGCCACGAGCTCCGCATAAATTACTTATTTAAACATGAAGCTTTCACAATTCCGTTTCGACCTGCCTCTTAACCTTATTGCCCAGAACCCAGCCAAAAAACGCGAAGATGCCCGGATGATGGTGGTTCACCGCCATACCGGCCAGATCGAAAACAAGCATTTTCGGGATATCCTGGATTATTTCAATGACAAGGATGTGTTTGTTGTGAATAACACCAAGGTGTTTCCTGCCCGCATGTATGGGCGAAAAGAGAAAACAGGAGCCAAGATTGAGGTTTTCCTGCTCAGGGAGCTCAATAAGCCTAACAGGCTCTGGGATGTAATTGTAGACCCTGCTCGCAAGATCAGAGTAGGCAATAAGCTTTATTTTGGTGACCAGGAAGACCTTGTAGCAGAGGTAATTGATAATACTACCAGCCGCGGCCGTACCATCCGTTTCCTCTGGGAAGGAAATGAGGAAGGATTCCGGGAGCAACTGGAAAAGCTGGGTGAAACTCCCCTGCCCAAATACATCAAACGCAAACCCGATGAGGAAGACAAGGAACGTTACCAGACTGTTTATGCCAAACACGAAGGTGCTGTTGCGGCTCCCACTGCCGGTCTTCACTTCAGCCGGGAACTGATCAAACGTCTTGAAATAAAAGGAATCCGTTTTGCAGAAGTAACTCTTCACACTGGCCTTGGTACTTTCCGTCCTATTGAAGTGGAAGATCTTAGCAAGCATAAAATGGATGCAGAATACTACCGTATTGATGATACTGCCTGCAAGATCGTGAACCGTGCCAAAGAGTACGGCCACCGTATCTGCTCTGTGGGTACCACAACCATGCGTGCCATGGAATCATCATTTACTGCACAGAAATTATTGAAACCTTCTGAAGGCTGGACGAATATGTTCATCCATCCTCCCTATGATTTCAATATTGCAGATGCACTCGTAACCAATTTTCATCTTCCTAAAACCAGTTTGTTGATCATGACCTGTGCTTTTGCAGGCTACGAGCTGGCTATGGAAGCTTACAAAAAAGCGATCAAGGACAAGTATCGCTTTTTCAGCTACGGTGATGCTTTATTGATCATTTAATATTCCCTTAGTAAATTCACTAGCAAGCTGTTAAACGGTTTGAGTAATTACTGGCTTAAGTAATAATTTCAGGCGTAAACCTTACCTTTGCGCAAACTAAATATCCCGTTAACACCCCCATCTATGGCAGATATTTTTGAACGTTTGCTCAAGAATTACGGACCAATAGGGCAACATCGTGAGAGAGCACATGGCTATTTTGCATTCCCAAAGCTGGAAGGCGCTATTGGCAGCAGGATGAATTTCCGCGGAAAGGAAATGATCGTATGGAGCCTGAATAACTATCTCGGGCTGGCCAATCATCCTGAAGTAAGAAAAGCAGATGCTGATGGAGCCAGGGATTTTGGACTCGCACTGCCTATGGGTGCCCGCATGATGAGCGGGAACAGCAATTATCATGAACAGCTGGAGGCGGAACTCGCTGCTTTTGAAGGTAAGGAAGATGCCATTCTGCTGAATTATGGTTACCAGGGTATGGTGAGCCTGATCGATTTGCTTTGCAGCCGGCATGATGTGATTGTTTATGATGCAGAAAGCCACGCCTGTATAATCGACGGTCTTCGTCTGCACCCAGGCCATCGGTATGTTTTCAAGCACAATGATATGGCTGACTTTGAAAAACAATTGCAAAGGGCAACTTCATTGATTGAAAAACAGAAAGCTGGTGGTATCCTCGTGATTACTGAAGGTGTATTTGGTATGGCAGGTGATCAGGGTAAGCTGAAAGAAATTGCTGCACTCAAGAATAAATATGAGTTCCGTTTGCTGGTAGATGATGCACATGGATTTGGCACCCTGGGAAAAACAGGTGCCGGTGCTGGTGAAGCCCAGGACGTGCAGGATAAAATAGATATCTACTTCTCTACATTCGCAAAATCGATGGCTTCCATTGGCGCCTTCATTGCCGGTGACAAAAGCATCATCGATTATATCCGATACAATAGCCGCTCACAGATCTTTGCCAAAAGTCTGCCGATGCCATTGGTAATTGGCAATCTCAAGAGACTTGAACTGCTTCGCACACAACCTCAGCTGAAAGAAAAGCTTTGGGAAAATGCGTTGAAACTTCAGTCTGGACTAAAAGAAAGAGGTTTTGATATTGGTAAAACCGATTCTGTGGTAACTCCTGTTTATATGACAGGGGGCGTGGAAGAGGCTACGGCTATGGTAATGGACCTGCGTGAACACTACCATATCTTCTGTTCCATTGTTGTATATCCCGTTATTCCAAAAGGACATATTATCTACCGCCTGATCCCCACGGCAGCCCATAATGATGAAGACATTCAGGCAACACTAAAGGCATTCTCCGAAACCAAGCGGAAACTGGATGCCGGCAAATACAAAGCAGAAGCGATTCCAGATATGGCGGAAACCACCGCCAAAGCTGTCTAGGCGTTCAGTTTTTACTTTTATTTGTAGAGTAACAATATGCCTGTCCTGCTTATTGCAGCTGCCTGTTATTTCTACCTGCTCGCAGGAATACAATTATGTCCATTACAATACCACGGACGCTTATTCGTATTTTTACAGCTTATAAAATCACAACACATGCGGTTATTGGCTCTTCTGTTTTTTATTCCTTTTGTGGCCGTTGGCCAAAAGAAACAGATCACTCTGGAGGACATTTATAAAAAAGGAACCTTCCGTGCTGACACACCGGTCAGTTTTGTAAGTGATAATTCCGACAGTATTGTAAATAGCTTTAAAATAAAAGACGACAAAGGCATGGAGCTGGATAGTCGGGACCATCTCCTCAGTCCTGATCAGAAAAAGATCCTGATTTTTACCGGCAGAGAATATATCTACCGCCGCTCTAGCAAAGCCAATGTTTATCTTTTTGATGAAAATACAGGACATACCATTCGTATAGATACAGGAAAATTGCTGCATACAACCTTTTCTCCTGACGGTTCCAAAATAGCCTATGTTAAAAGTAATAATCTATACATCTATGATATCGCCACTAATGCAATTAAGGCGATAACAACTGATGGAAAATGGAATTCAATTATCAATGGCAATTGCGATTGGGTGTATGAAGAAGAGTTTGAGTTCACCAGGGCATACGACTGGAGTCCGAAAGGCAACTACCTCGCCTATTATCGTTTTGATGAAACCAATGTAAAGGAATACAGTATCACCTTTTATGACGATAGTTATAATAGGGAATATCGCTATAAATATCCAAAGGCAGGAGAAGAGAATTCAAAAGTGGAAATCCATATTTATAATGTGAATTCTGGCAGTGATGTAAAGGCGGAATATGAGCAGGGCGATATTTATATTCCCCGAATTAAATGGACCATGGATGATGACCAGCTGGTTGTTTTCTGGATGAATCGCCGGCAGGATGATCTGAAATTGCTTTTGACAAAGGCTTCAACTGGAAGTTCCAGCCTGCTTTACGAAGAAAAGAATAAATATTTCGTGGAGATCGACGATAACTGGCGATTCATGAACGATGGGAAGCATTTTTTGTTTACCAGTGAAATGAATGGGTATCGGCATTTGTACCTGTACAGTATGGATGGGAAGACAAAAACACAACTCAGCCAGGGAAATTATGAGATCACAGAGATCAACGGTATCGATGAGACGAATAAGCGGATCTTCTATACCGCTGCCTGGCCCCGGCCTATGGACAGGAACTTATTTGTTGCAGAATATGGCGGCAAAAAACCGAAGACTACTACGCTTACCGAAGGACAGGCCTGGCATAAGATAGAATTCAATGCTGCCAACACCCGTTTTTATGATGCCCAATCAGATCTTAACTCCCCTCCTGTTGTAACATTAAAGGAGATCATCACTGATAAAAAGAAAAACCTTACTGCAAAGCTGGTGCAGCTGATTACTGATAATTCCAGGCTTAAAGCAACACTGAATGAATATGAAATTGGAAAGGCGGATTTTCTTCGCATTCCTAATAATAAAGGAGATACCTTAAATGCATTCATGATAAAGCCGCCCCAGTTTGACCCTGCAAAAAAATATCCAGTACTCTTTTGCAATTATGGAGGGCCTGGCTCACAGGAAGTGGCAAATAAACTCCCAAGATATTATTACTGGTACCAGTACCTTGCTGAAAAAGGGTTTATCATTATGAGTGTTGATAACACTGGAACTGGTTTTCGGGGCGAGGAGTTTAAGAAGAAGACCTACCTCCAGCTTGGAAAGTATGAAATTGAAGACCAGATTGAAGCTGCAAAATATATCGGCAACCTTGGTTTCGTAGATAAGAACAATATTGGTCACTGGGGATGGAGCTATGGAGGATTTATGAGCTCGCTGGCAATAACCAAAGGAGCAAATGTATTCAGCGCAGCAATTGCGGTAGCGCCAGTTACCAACTGGCGGAATTATGATAATATTTATACCGAAAGATATATGCGCAAACCGCAGGAAAATGCAAGTGGGTATGATGATAACTCACCAATCAATTTTACCAGTCTTATTAAAGGCAAATACCTGATCATACATGGTACGGGAGATGATAATGTGCTTTTTCAAAATAGCATACAAATGGTCAAATCCCTCGTGAAAAGTAATATTGATTTTGAAAGCTTCTATTATCCTGATAAGAACCATGGAATTTCAGGTAACCTGGATAATACAACTATTCACATTTGGACAAAAATGGCTAATTGGGTAATGAAAAACCTGGGTAATGAGAATACGGTGAGGCCTGCTGGAGAAAGAAAAGCGTTCTAGTAAAAATCTGACAGTCAAAGATGAATCGAGGAGAGAATTCAATTGATACCTATAAAAAAAGAACCTCCCGATAAATCGGGAGGGCCCTAATCAAAAACCATTAACCATTAAACCTTATCCTATGAAAATTCAGCACCAATATCGTTAATAATGATTTAATACAAAAACTTTTTTTTGTTTTTTTTAGAAAGACGTGTCATATAGACAATTTTATTGATCCTACTCAATGTCGAAACACCAAATCCGTTTTAACCCGAAAAAACGACTATCGGAAACGTTTGCACAATTAATTTTTATGTTCAAACACTTTGCGGAATTTTGCACCCGGGTATTTTTATTATGAAGAATATAGTTGTTGCAATTACAGGGGCCAGCGGTTCAATTTATGCGAAGAATCTGTTGGAAAAGCTGTCTTTATTGAAGAAACAATGGGATCAGCTGTCAGTTGTTATGACTGACAACTCAAAGCAGGTCTGGGAAACCGAATTAGGGAATGATCAATACAAGTCATTACCTGTTAAATTTTATTCTACGAAGGATTTTTTGGCTCCATTTGCTTCAGGGTCGGGACAATACGATACAATGATCATAATTCCCTGCTCAATGGGCACGCTGGGCCGCATCGCTGGCGGCTTTTCGAACGACCTTATCACTCGTGCCGCGGACGTAATTCTCAAAGAAAGAAGAAAACTGATCTGCGTGATCAGGGACACTCCTTATAATCTTATCCATATCCGAAATATGGAAACGGTTACCCTGGCAGGCGGTATTATCTGTCCGGCCAGTCCTTCCTTTTACAGCCAGCCCAAAACCTTAGACGAGCTTGCTGCTACGGTCACAGACCGGGTTCTTGACCTCGCTGGGCTGGATATAAAAACCTTCCGTTGGGGTGGAAACTAGGATGTTGTTCTTTATAACAGAATCCCGCATTTTTCGGCACTAGTCTGCATATTCAGGCTTTTTGCCGGTATACATACTGATCAAACATTCTTCCTGAACAAGTGCCTGATCATGAGCATATGCTTACGCTCATTAGTTTTTAGTAAAATCTGCTGAAGGGATAAAATACTCCGAAAAAGCCGCAAAGAAAGTGTCTGTTTATCGGATTTGCGCAAAGAATACATTGCCGCATAAGTCAATTGCCTGAACAGTTTTCCTGGAATTGCATTCCTTCTCATCGCCTAGTTTCTGATCCATTATTCAAAAACAGGCAGATAAATCTTCATGATACAAAATTCGGTATCTTCCTCACTCAGTAGATGAACAAACAGCAATCTGAAATCCGCGAACAGCAAAGAGCTTCATGGGACAAGTCATCTCAGGGTTGGAAGAAATGGGATGCTTTTAACATGAATTTTCTGAAGCCAATGGGCGATGGCATAAGCCTTTTACTGGATACTCAACCGGGACAGCATGTGGTTGATATCGCTACTGGTACTGGAGAACCAGGTTTAACCATTGCCAGAATGGTTCCCGAAGCCAGAATAACGGGAGTGGATATTTCTGAAGGAATGATGAATGTGGCCATGGAAAAAGCAATGACTGAAGGTCTGACCAATTATGAAGCAGTTGTTGCAGATGTCTGTAATCTCCCTTTCCCCGATAATAGCATTGATAACATCAGCTGCCGGTTTGGATTTATGTTTTTCCCGGATATGCTGCTCGCAGTAACTGAAATGTTCCGGGTATTGAAACCAGGGGGACATATCGCAACCTGTGTGTGGGATAATGCAGAAGCGAATTTCTGGGTTACTGCCATGTCATTATCTGTAAAGAAATTTATTGAAATCCCACCTCCTCCTGCAGGGTCACCAGGAATGTTCCGTTGTGCAGCCCCGGGTTATATGACGGACCTTTTACAGACTGCAGGTTTTTATGCCGTGAGAGAAAAAAAGATAGAAGGCCAGGTAATTTATGACAGCCCTCAACATTACTGGACACTTACAAATGAGATCTCTCCAACCCTTATGGCAATCATGGAAAAAACAGATGAATCTACAAGGCTGGCGATAAAAAATGACCTGTTTGACAGACTGGATAAACATATCTCGGAGGGTATTCTTCCCATGAACTATTCAGCCATTATGCTATACGGAAAAAAATAAACCGCAATAGGAAAATCGCTGCAGAACTATACTATTTCAGGCACTTAAACCTCCAAAACCTGCTCCTGCTCTCAGTCTAAGTGCTTTTTAGCAAGGATTTTGCATATAGGGAAGCGAATCACCCTAAAATCATTTTATGAAATACCTGCTCCTTTTTGTTATTCTTTTCCTGACTGGAACCTGCGCCTTTAGCCAATTGAAAATTTCTACTGCAAATCAATGTGCCACTTTTGTGGTTGATCTGCTGGATGGAAAAGTCAATGGAGTTAAACCCAATACCACACAGCCGGAAGTAAAGAAATTACTCCCCTGCTTTACTTCGGTGGAACCGGAAGATGCCACCTCCAAATGCGGCGGTCTTGTTGCTTTTAAAGACAGGGATGTTTATTTTTATACAGGCCGTGACTATGTAGAAATAAGGGAAAAATTCAAAGGTAAACTTAGCATCCCACTTATGGGTGCCCCCCGGAATGGCCTTTTCAAATATCTGGGTAATCCTAAAATAAAGGATACAAACTGGGATGCTTACACAACTTCCTATGGTATCATCATCCTTTACTTTAATAAGGCAAACAGGATTAACAAGATCCAGTTCTCTACTGACGGCCCGGATACCATAAAGCTCTGCGAGTAAATAATTCTTAAAACATTAATGCAGGTATGCTCAGGCGATACCTGCATTTTTATTTGCTACCGGTCTCTTTCTGATGAATAAAATAATTAACAGATAACCAGCTATACCACCTGTTACATTAAGGATCAGATCATCAATGTCGAAAATACCGATTCCAGTAACCAGCTGAGTTACTTCAAATCCAAGACTGACCAGAAAAACCATCAGTGTTGTTCGCCATAATCTTCGGAGACCCACAAATAGCAGGGGAAACAATATTCCGAGCGGAATGAACCCAACTATATTCCCTGCAATATTATCTGTCCGGTATTCGTCTGATAAACGGTCACTTTGCATCAGCTTTATGGTTTTAAAGGGTACAATATTGGCCTTTTCCTTTCCCTCACTGATCTTATAATGCGCATACTCGTACCGAAAGTAATGCCTGTAATAGCGAGGTGATTTCTTAAATAGAATGAATTTGGCCAGTACGGCCAGGCATGCCAGCAAAAGCAGGAATACAACAAATCTGGTGGGGGCAGATGGTTTCATCCCGGCTAAATTAATACCCGGAAAGTTAAGAATTACAAAAATGAAAGGTATTTACTCTTTGGGCAGCTCTACAGTGAACTTGGACCCTTTATTCTCCTCGGATTCAAAAGTAATCTTGCCGCCCATCAGTTCAACCAGCGTTTTGACAATGGATAATCCAAGCCCTGTTGAAAGTTCATTATTCAGGCCGTTGCGTCCGGCAGGAGTACGTTTTTGAAATAAGGAAGGATGTAATCTGGCAGGTATTCCTATTCCATTATCCTGTATATGAATAAGGAAAGTATATTTTGATTCTTCCACAATTATATTGATCTCACCATTTTCAGGTGTGAACTTGATGGAATTGGAAACCAGGTTATGAATGATCTGGAAAAATTTAACACTATCTGTATTAATGTTCAATGTTTCAAGGTCGGTGATTAGTTTGAATCGTTTGTTCTTATTTGTAGCTATCAGTTTATCTACTGTAACGACAATTTTTTCCAGTACATCAAAGCGGGTCTTCTTGACAAAAATATGCTCAGATTCCAGGTGTTCCTTCTTCAGGAAATCATTGACGATCTCCAGGCAATGAATGCAATTCTCTTCTATCAGTTCAAGATGTCTGCCAATATCCGGGGGTACATTGTTTGTACTTGAATTCTTGACCCACTTTATAATATTTTGAGTCATGTGCAAAGGCCCTGCAAGATTATGCGCCATCATATCCAGCAGGGTATCTTTTTTGGCACCGTAGTTAATTATATAATCCTCGTGTTCTTTTTCATTGGTTATATCCTGAACAAA
>JAJKIP010000020.1 GCA_021154405.1 Segetibacter sp.
AAATCCTGTTTCATCATGGCGATATTGCCTTTGAGGGTATAGTAAACCGAGCGGATGGGTTTGTAAAGAAGGCCGGGAAACTGGATAGACCCTAGTACTTTTTCAGCGCCTTCCATATCGCCATTTTCCATGTATTCCTGGATAAGGCGGAGGGGGCCAAAGAAGAAGTGACCAGCAATCAGGATCACTCCTACTAAATAAAGTGGAAATCCAGGCCAGAAGCCGGAACTATAGTTAACCACAGCACCGAGAATAACCAGGAGAATTCCCAGTGGCAGGCGGTATTTAATCAAAATATTGTAAAACTTCATGTGTCCATTTTGGGACTGCAAAGATAAGGGCTGGGCGGGTTCTGGGAAGAGCGAAATGATGTCCGGCGGGGAGGTTTAAATGATTTAATTATTAAGCCAGGAACGGGGAAACTCGGTTCAGGCCAGCGGTTAGGTTGGTGATGCTGCGCAAAGGGGCCGACGGAAAGGTTTAAATAATTTACTTATTAAGCCGAGAACCCAGGGAAACTCGCTTCGGGCATGTAGTTGGATTGGTGATACCGCGGGCTCGGACAACCCTGGGCTCAATTCGCCTGCGGCGAAAGATGGCTTAAACGTAAATCATTTAAACCTTTCCGTCTAGTAGACTTATTAGAAGATATTCTGATCCCGCAGGTAGAAGGCAGAGTGAACTGTGATTTCTTAATATTCGGGTGACCAGAAATTATTCCCTTGCATCATTGATCTCGATCCAGTAGCCGTCTGGATCCTGAAAGTAAAGCTGTTTTACGCCATCAACCCGATTGGTAACAGCCATTTTATCGCCCGCCCAATTTTCATAGGGGACTTTGTTGGCAGTTAGTCGCGGTATAAATGCTTCAACTGAAGCAACAGTAAAACACAGATGAGCGTTCTTTTCTTTAGGCAGGTTAACGGTAGCGCCTGATATAATATGAAGGTGTGATTTGGGACCGATGAGGAACCACGTATGGCGGCCATCATGGAAGGGTTCAGGAATGGTATCAAGTCCTACCACATTATGGTAGAAATCAGTACTGATCTTAAGGTCCTTTACATAGAAGGCGATATGATTAAGCCTGGCACCGGAAGCCTGGGCGGAAGATGAAAGAGTAAAACCAAATGAAAGTATCATTAACAGTACAGCAACCGTCAGCCATTTTTTCATAATTGAGCATTTTGTTGGAATTGGAAAGATAAGCATTAAACTATTGTGCTGGGAGAGAAGATAAGGGAGTATTATGATCGGCGGTTTATCTTTGAGCATGCGCGATCAGTCGGGAGATTTTTCTATTTACCTGTCTATTTTTTTGATGCTCATTTTCCTGAGTGTATTAACATGGATAATAACAAAGAGGGATCTGCTTAAGAGTTTTATTTGGGTAGTGTTATTTGTTTTTATGGCAATTGTGTTGATTGGTGGTTTGATAGTGGCGTGCAATAAATAAATAGCTGGAGATACTTTACGGTGCTATGATTTATGCGCTGCCGTGGTTCGTGTCTCACGAACCACCTGGGTACTTCTTGCAAAATTACTTGTCAAAATCATTGGCATAAATAACCTTTCCATCCAGCGTTTCCATTTTCACAAAATCCACTTCGCAGAGTTCATTGGAAATAAAGCCCAGACCGGTGATGAGGCCGTTGGTTTCATTGTAGGCAGAAGTATACACCACTTTATCATTGATCTTTACAGTGGCCGTTTTATTTTGAACGGTTAATTCAACATTTTGCCAGTTGCGAATATCAATGCCAAAGGAAGAAAGATCTTTTTCTTTTCCATTATCGAATTTCTCTCCGAATTCAGCAATTAATTCACTGGTACAGCCTTTAGGAGTGGCAGTGAAGAAGGAGAAGTAGCGTTGTACCATCACTTCAAACATCAGGTGAGGGCAAGCATTATTATTAAGATCATTCACGCGACAGCGAAATCTCACCCGGTAGTTATCAGAACTGTATTTAATATCTGTGGGGAAATAGCATTGCACATAGACGTTCTCTTTATTAATATTCACTGCGCTATTAATGATGTCTTCCTTATTCAGGACCATGCTGCCATTTTGCAAGCCAGTGGAGTGAATGTATTTAGGATACGAGGAAGTGAGTTTTTCTTTGGAGTAAAAGAACCAGCGATCAGTGGGAATGCTAACATCGATGGTTTTAATGATCTGATCATTAGCGATGAGTTTGGCAACATGGAAACCAGGTTCATAATAAATATCAGTAAGGGTGTGATTGCCTTTTTGAATGCGAACGCGGCGGTTTTTATCCCATGATTGCTGGATAAAGAAGCTATCGGCATTAACGTCATCGATATTATAATTGAAGATGACGGTATTGGGAAGGTCGCTTTTAGTGGCCTTCACGATGCTGAATGCGGCTTTATCAAAATTGGTTACCTCCGGTTTGCGGGAGCTGAACATGGCGAGCAGTCCGCCTGCCAGTAACAAAAGAACACCACCGGCAACGAGGTATTTGGCGTAGGAGATCTTAGGGTATACTGTTTTTGCAGGCGCTGGATTGGCAGGTTCCGGCAAAGGCGTATTGATGGCAGCAGAGGCGGGAGCTGTTTCGGTAGTAATCTTTTTGCATTTGAAGTCCTGCCAGTTTTGGTAACCTATATAGGTGGCCATGGCGTTGAGGGTGGCAACCTGAGGCAGCCGCGCGAATTGTCCGTTCAGCAGACGTCGCATGGTAGAAAGGGAGATAAGAACGCCTGTTTTGGATTCGATGGAATCGCAAAGGAAATCCAGGTCGCGCTGTACAAGTTGGGAGGTGTCAGCAAACCCGGCGGATTTGCAAAGTTCAGACATGCATAACAGCACCAGGTCACGTTCATTCACAGGTTTTGCAGGCATTTTGAAAAAAGTTGAAAGGCTTTTGAAAGTGAAATTAAAACTATACTGGGAAACTTTGTTTCAACGGAGGAATTATTCCCAGTTTCTCCCTAACACAGTCAATACAGGGGCGCGAGGTCCAGAATTTGAATATGAGCCTTATTCTGTGTGCCTTGCGCTACCTGGTTTTTATTTAATTGTCACCAAAACTAATGATATGCAACGCCCCGGATTTACAAAAACGGTAATATTAACAGGATTACTGGCAGGAACGCTAGACCTGTTTTCGGCATATATATCCCAGTGGATCAAAACGGGGGCTTATTCAGCCGGGATGCTAAAATACATTGCCGGAGGAGCGCTGGGTTTGGAAACTTCCATGAAGGGAGGTAATGGGGTGGCATTCTTAGGGTTATTCTTTCACTATTTTATAGCGATGAGTTTCACGGTATTGTTCTTTTTGGTGTTTCCGAGGTTGAAATTTTTATGGTATGATAAATACCTGGTGGGAGTGTTGTATGCAGTGTTTGTGGCGTTGGTGGTGAATCAGTTGATTTTGCCACTGACGCCCTTACCGACGAAGCCGTTTGATCTTTCGAACGCAGTACAGGCATGGTTTATACTCTCGATTGCGCTGGGGATTCCGATTGCCGTGAGGGCGTATAGGTTTTATGGGGTGGAGGGTACGGAGAGGAAGAAGCCGGTTGTTTGGTGGTAGGCTTTATTTGATATTGATTTCCTTCTTTTTAAGTTATACAGTTTCCCTGATTTAGCTTGGCCGTTCGCATGTAGTATGTTTCGGGCTGAATGCCTATTATTTGCCTGAAGAGGGGTGAAAATAGGGGGGAAACTGTTATTTTTGCGGCCCACGTTAAAGGGCTTGGTTAATCCTTCTTTAAAGGTTTTCTGGAGAAGGAGGTAACTAATAAGTAGTCAGGCATCGCCCGACGAAGCTTTAGCGTAGTCGGGTCCCGTAGTTCAATGGATAGAATAGAAGTTTCCTAAACTTTTGATACAGGTTCGATTCCTGTCGGGACTACCTCAGAGGACAAAGTCCGATTTTTCCGGCTTTGTGCTTTTCATTTTCCGCCAAATCCTTAACCCTATTGAGTATTAGCTCAAGGACTTCATGATAGCAGGGTGTTCTGCAGGAGAGCGAACAGCTCTTCCTACTTGGGGGAGCAATGCTGGGTGGGGATCGATATAAAGTGAAGATTTTTAGGAAACTATACAGGCTTGTATAGAATACCTGTTTTAAGGCCTCTTTGTCAATTTCCTTTCCTCCAACCGAATGAAACTGACGGTCGAGAACAAAAAGTTGATCGGTGAATGATCCTACCTTTGCAGCATGGCAAAAGAAACAATTATATTCAGAAGAGGTCCGCTGGATGGCAAGACCGAAGAAGTTGAAACGACAAGAAATTATAAGAATCACTATGAAATCAAACCCGACCGGGTGATAATGCATCATTATCGTCGAGTAAAAAAAGAAGACCCGAAGGCGAGTGAAATGCCCGAGTTTGAATTGGAATTTGTCGAACATGTCGACCCAAAAACCGGCAATCGGCTGGATTCTTAAACGAGACCGATCAAAGCACTTGCCTTCACTAATTAAAAAAGTCCCAAACGAAGTTGGGACTTTTTTAATTTTCCGTTTCTAATGCCTCCGAAAATGATCAATTTTATAAAAGAAGATAACCTGCTTGTACTTTCTTATTCGCAGGAACAGGACCCAACCAGGAATTATGTAAAAGAACAACTGGGTAATGAAGGAAAAGCTGTAATTAAAAAGACTTTTCATTTCAAGGATGTTCACTTGTCACCCGAGGAAGAGGAAGACTTGATAAGCGATGATGACCACTTCGATATTGATGCCGACACCGTTACTGTTCGTTTACTTTTTGGAACACTCGGCGATGATGGCTATTACCTAATAGAAAACGGAGTGTTAACCCGGCAATGCGATGTTTATCTCCATCATGAACTGGAGTTTGACTATAAAATGTTTGTTGCAGCGGAAAACATTTCCATTTTTGCCGCGATCGCCGAACTTACCGATTCGGATATTATTATTGGAGGGACACATCCCGATGCCATCCCTGTTGATATTTTTAATACACTGAGGAAACAGTTTCCAACCACGCACGAAAAAACTTTGTATGCCCGTGCCCGCGTAGCCGAGGTGCTGCGGGACTATTTTGATAATATGGAGGATTCAACTGCATCTCTCAACCGGCATGTAAACAGCAAAGTCAAACGGAGAGCACCAACTATTATTCAAACATTCCAGGCTCAGGAGATCGAAAAGTTTCAGACAGTACACGAAAGTTTAAAGAGTATGCTTTCAAACCACAGGTCCTACTCGGAGCATGACTGGCAAAAACAAATCCTGGGTATTATCCGGCTACTATATCCCAAATACATTGCTGCACTACCGGAGGTTAAAATTGAAGCGGAGGAACTGAAATCTAAAAAGATCGACTTCCTGCTGGTAGATTTCAACGGACATGTTGATGTTGTTGAAATCAAAAAACCAATGGATACTGCCTTAATGAGTCCTAGGGGCTATCGGGATAATTACTTCCCGGTAAGAGAATTGTCAGGTACTATCATGCAGGTTGAAAAATACATTTATCACCTCAAGAGAATGGGCGCAACCGGTGAAAAACGATTAACGAGTAAATACAAAGATGATCTTCCTGAGTCAATGCAATTAAAGATCACGAATCCCGGTGGCATCATCATTACCGGGCGGGAACACAATCTTTCTGCGGAACAAAAAATGGATTTTGAAGTGGTGAAACGCAAATACCGAAATGTTGTCGACATCATTACGTATGATAACCTCCTGCTGCGTTTACAATACATCATAGAGCAAATAAAGAAACTCTGATCTGGTTCAAGTTGAAATTGTGCATATTAAAAGCCACTCCATGAGTGGCCTTTTCTCAGTCACCTAATGTGAAACCGGCGGTTCTACGCTAGTTTAATAAATGATTAGCAAGACGATTTAAGAGTAGTTTTAATGTAACCGGATCAATTTTACCTATTGAACCTGGTATAGAGCTCGTTGGAATTACATCCAAAAATCCCAGCCTTATTACAGAGGACCCTTTCAACCCTGTTTGTGCAAAAATTGCGTCAGTATCTAATACGACAAAATCAAACCCTTTATGCTCTTGATGCAATTGAGTAGAAATGCCACAAACTAGCCAATCATTGAATGGCGGCATCTGTTTAAGTAATAGAATAGGCCTGGTTTTGGTACGACCATCTGCTTGCCTTATTGATAGTAATGCTGTATCACCTGGATTCATAATTCGGATTAATTGTCTTTAAATCATCTAAACTATACTCAGGTTCATCGTTATCCCAAGCCATTAGAAACGTAGTTCCTAATGGGCTATACAATTCAGCATTATTCTCATGGGTAGTGTTGTTCAATATTGCATGAAATTCATTCAAAGGAAGACCGGCTAGCGATGATGCTTTGTCAAAGCTTACAATATTTTCGGAAGCCAACCGTAATATTAGTTGTAAAAGTCGCTTGCTTTTTTCTTCACCCTTGTAAGAGCCAAGTCCTTCCTCCTTCTTATTACCTGATATTCCAATACAAAACCTCTTATAAGTCGGGAATGCAATAATTTCTAAATCAAGAGCTCTTTTCATTATTGCTTGAACAGAAATTCCATACTCTTCTTTAAGAGTTACTAATTCTCCCATCGCTATATTGCTCCGTTTCTCTCCCAGTATTCTGATGATTTCCTCTTTTGGAAACAACAAGGCCGCAGCAAACCTGTTACAGAATTCTTCCTTCTTCTTGATTGTTAAGTTAGAAATAGGCATTACAACATGCCCTAATTCATGCAAGGCTGTAAACCTCTTTCGTTCTATTGTAAAGGACTCATTCACTACAGTAACAGGAATGCATTTATTAACAATAGTACTAAGCCCATCAAATTTCTCTGACGCTTCAACCTCAATAACTTTAACCTCGTTTTCCTCGAGCATTTCAATAACATTTGGAATTGGGTTATTACCAAGAGCCCATTCTTGCCTTAAAACTCCAGCCACTTCTTCGGCTTTATCTACGCCTGTGATTTGATATCGTGAAATCGGATTTTTGAATTTTGAAGAAATATTCAATAAACTCTCTACTTGAATATATCTTTCAAGTTTATCTTTAGTTTTCTCTTTTAGAAACTCGATTTCTGTTTCGGTTAACCCACTCTTCCTCCTGAATTCAATTTCCCCTAATTCAATACTATTCTGTTCAAAGAAATACCCCGGGTTAACCTTCAGTGCCTCAGAAAATTTAATTATTGTTCCATTATCTGGGAGCATTTGCCCCTTTTCGTACTTGCTTATAGAGTTATATGTGACTCTAGAAAGCAACTTTTCCTCTAGTTGCCTTAAAGATAGACCAGCTAATAATCGGGCGCTTCTAAGTCTTTCGCTATTAAAATTCTGCATAGAGATCCTTTCATGAACAAAAGTAGTTAAAATTATCAAAGGGTTGACAATTATATATATATTTTTTAGTTTTGTCAACCTTTTATATATTTACGTTTTTATTAGACTTTATAGATTTGACTAGGATTCCTAAATGAATAAAGAACAATTACATACAGCACTATTAGAAAGCCTTACCAATCAAGGCTTCCATTTAAATGGGCATGTTTCCCCAAGTAGTTTTAACAAAGGGAATTTTAAAAAAATTCAGAGTTACTCCAGAAGAGAACAAATAGCATTACAGAAAAGCTTTATAACTAGTAACTATGAAATTGTCAATAAATACCTGAAAAATGGACGCGATATTAACCCATCAAATATTGATTTAGAACTCAGGCTTGTGGAAGATGGAACAGAGGAAAATATTTTATATAGATGGTGGAATCTTGTGTGGTGGAGTGTACCTTACCAGAAAGCTTATGGGCGGCAGATGAGATTCCTGGTATGGGATAAAGCGCACAATGCTCCATTCGGCTTAATTGGCTTACAAAGCCCAATTTTAAGAATGGCTGTCAGGGATGAGTATTTAAAAATTCCCAGAGAGGACCTTGACTATATTATTAATAAGTCAATGCAGGCTCAACGCCTTGGCGCTTTGCCTCCCTATAATGATATTTTAGGAGGTAAAATGGTAGCATTGTCGGTTACTTCTAACGAAGTAAGAAAGGCATATGCCAAAAAGTATGAAGGAGTGACTACGATTATGGAAGAAAGAATAATTGAACCGCAGCTTCTTTTTATTACCACTACCAGTGCTTTTGGTAAGAGTAGTATATATAATAGATTAAAATATGAGGGTGTAGAGGTGGCGAAAAGTTTGGGATATACAAAAGGGTCAGGTTCATTTCACATCAATGAGGATCTATATTCCGAAATGCTTAAATTCTTGAAGCGTAGAAAGATTGATGTAAATACAACATTCGGATATGGTCCATCTCGAAAGGTCAAATTAATTAGCCAAGCCTTTTCATTACTTGGTTTAAGAGAATATCAATATCACAATATCGAAAGAGAATTTTTTATTTTCCCAATCGCAAAAAACTTGCAAAATGTGATACAAAATGGAATTCGACCAGTATACCATCAACGTAAACTATCAGAATTAACAGCCTTTTGGAAAGAGCGATGGGCCATCCCTAGATCCGTGCGTCATCCTGACTGGAACCTCTTCGATGCCAAGCAATTTTTAATTTCGACAAAAAGAAACATCACAAGGTGGAGTAATATTTAGAACTATTTTATTTTTTGATAAGATAAATCAAAATGGAAGAATCTCAAGGTAAAAGTAACTATGCTCATTTGCCAGAAGAACTGCTAGGCAAAATTCTAGAGAACATCCCTGCGACTGTTGAAAAGATGAATAATCTTTTTGACGTGCAAGATGAACCTATTAGAGAAGGTATTGCTACACTAAGAGAAAGGGGGTTCATCGAGAAAAACGAAACCAATGATTTTTCAACTTCACTAATTGCTGTTGATGGTGGCGTAGTGCTCGAAAAAATGACGGGTTCTGATATTGTATTAGCAGTTGCAGTAGGTGTAGAGGGTCTTACAACAGATAACAATGCTGGTTGGAGTAGCGGGAAAAATCAATATTATCAATGGCAAACAGTTCTATCACATGACGAGGCAAATCCAAGGCTTTGCCAAGGTGCAATGTTTTTAATGGAGCTAAGTGTATTGGCCAGCTCCGATCACGAAATTAGAATCATGGACGGGACCCACTTTACACCTATTCTTAAAATAAACAGCTTATTGTCTGCACACGAAGACAAAGCTGGTCCACAGTATATAGAGGCATTAAAAGAATTTTTAAAGGAAACATATGAAAAGATAATTCCTGATATACCCGAAATCCTCGAAGCCGCACTAGGAGATGAGAAAGTTATTTCTATTGTAAAATACAGTTCATCACGAGACATTATCGACGCATTTTTGAAAGACAAAAATATCACTATTGATGATAAGACATTTTTTACAATTGGATTAGACGAAGATGAATATCTTATTCCTAAGTCTGTTGGTCAAAGCATTGAGGAAAGAAATAAGATATGGGATGACCTGCATATACGATGCAATCTTAAGATCTCTGATGGAAAATTTGATCAAATTGAACTAAATAAAGCATTTGATAAATCTGTCAATAAACTCAGAACTAAAAACGAACATACAGGCGCGAAAGAATCGGAACTTTTTTTTACATATTACAAACCGTTTCAAAATGGCCCTGCTTATAGAATTGAATTAAAAAAAAGCCTGGCACAGGATAAGAATAAGTTCGAAAAATATCTTTTAAGTATTAAGAGGCAGATTGTATTTCCTGAAATAATGGAACCATTTCCACAATACCTGGTTGATTTAATGGCTAAAAGTGTTTCAGGAGGCTTGTACGCAATTCTGGAAGCAATTCGCCTTTCTCCTGAATTAAAATTGGATAAAGGGAAGTTCAACTTACTATTCAACTATAGAACTAAATAATATGTCAGAAAGTCAAAATACAATATCCACAGAACTACTTGCCAAAATCAATAGGCCTGAAAATATTGCAATGGGTATTACTGGCTCGCCAAGTTCTACTCTGGAGGTAGTGATAGACATCACTGAGCAAACTAAAACAGATAGAACGCTTGGTCAAATGGTGTATGTAATAGTCGAGGAAGATAAACGAAACGTTCTCGTAATTGGTCAAATAATTGAGATAGAGACAAAGAACAGATGGCACGAAGATCAAGCCTTTAAAGGCGTAATAAAACGTCACGGAGGTCTCCCTCATTTGAGCGGTCATGCTGACAACCGTATAGCAACCATTAGTGTGCAAGCGTGCTATGATTTGGGACTTAATGATCCGCGTAGTCATATACTTGGCACCTCTCCTTCAACCGGAATCAAGGTTTTCAAAATGAACGATAGTGTCATGGAGACCTTAATGACAAATTACAGCAACTCTCTCACATATATGGGAACTGTATATGGGACAAATGTAAATCTCCCCTTTTGGTTTAAACATTTTGACAAAGATGATATAACAAATAGTGAAAAGGGTGCGAAAGATGCATACCACATCGGTGTATTTGGTAAAACAGGATCCGGCAAAACAGTTACAGCAGCCTATATGCTTCTTGGGTACGCAAAAAACAAGAATAACATGAACATTCTTATTCTGGACCCACAAGGTCAGTTTTATGACGACAAAGAACTCCTGCCAGATACTTCACTACAAAAGGCAATTACAGATACAGGAATGAAATACAAAAAATTCAAGATCCTTGAAGATTTATATCTACCATCAAAGGCATACGATATATTTTCAACACTGCTTCAAAAAAGTGGGTTTATTAAGAAGAGTTTCAACATTTTAAGTGATAGAGAAGAAAATGCAGCAGAAGCCATTGCTCTTTACTTAGAAAAGTTAAATACCAATAGCCAAGGCAAAAATGGCAATCTTAATAATTTATGGGATGAGAATAAAAGCTATGAACTTATGAAGTTTGTTTTAAAGAAATTTACCGAATCTGAAACATCTACAGGTAACAAACCCAAAGTAACATATAATGAGTATATCGATATAATATTTTCTCAATCTGCACGGAAAGATCAGCTTATTGAAAAACTAAATACCGTATTATCAAACGAATTCCAGCTGAAAGATATTTTTAAAAGGTACTGGCAGCCAGTGGCTCGATTATTTACCGAACAGAAAGACTCAACAACTAAAAAAACATCAGTAGATAGTGTAATTGGGTTAGTTACTACGCCAGGATCAAAGGGCAATTTTGTAATTCTTGACTTGAGTGAAAGAAAGGGGCACTCAATAAATGAGAATTTACAAGCTATGTTTGTTAATATTATTGAGAATAAAATTAAAGAGAAGGGGGAAGACTTCTACAGAGATAATCTCAAGGTTAATTGTTTAATTGTAATGGACGAGGCACATAGGTTTATTTCTAAGGGCTCCGACGACAATCAGATAGCTGCCCTCACAGAGGAAATTACGGACTCAATCAGAACTACACGAAAGTATGGCATTGGTTATATGTTCATTACCCAAACGATTGAATCTTTAGACGCAGAAATTCTCAGACAAATAAGAATATTTGCCTTTGGTTATGGTCTTACTTCCGGACAAGAGCTTAGAAAAGTTAGTGAAGTTGTAAATAACAATGCTGCAGTGCAACTATATAAATCTTTTATAGATCCGAGTAGTAATGAAAAATATCCTTTCATGTTTTTTGGTCCTGTATCCCCACTATCCTTTACAGGCTCACCGCTCTTTATTGAAGTATATAGGGAATTCTCTAGTTTTAAATGAAAAGCTTCTAAAATGATAGCCCGAAAAAATACGAAATTGAAGCCCGAAGGCTCAGAATTCTAAGTACTTGGACATTTATTAATAGAAGGAATTTCTTGCTATAAGGCCTATGTTAATTTCCCAGGCTATGATTTAACGGCTGTAAATCCAGAGAGTCGCAAAATTGCAAGAATACAAATAAAAGTCGATGGATTACTAATTATGACAAAAGCTTCTCTATCAAGAATTTTTATTGTGATTTTGTTGTTCATGTAGCCTTAAATCGAGGGTTTAGTTTCGGAAAGAAGTCTACTGCGGCAAATCCTGGGATTAAAAAGCCTGAATTTTTTGTTTTTCCCGTTGATGTTATCAAGCAAATTAGGAACGAGAAAAATAAATGGGGAAAAACCATATTAAAAAGGTAGAAAATCTAACTTTTTATTTAAATAACTGGGGACTAGTTAAGCAGTTTTTGCTATAATCCCTGTGACTACACAAGTATGATACTTAATCAAAATATCATTTTTGTTTATCTAACATACTAATAGTGTTCAATTCCATTGAGGTAGTCGGAATCAGGGAAAATCCCTAAATTATCTCTTTTAAAATCGTGAAATTGGAAGCATATTTAGGTCAAGGATTGGGGAGTGAAATTTATTTGAGAATAGACTCGATAGACTTAATTAATAAAACTTTTCTTGCAGATTTCGTCGAATCGAACAACTTCGCACTTTTTAATGCTTTAATTGGCACAAGCTTTCCTGTTGATGGCCCATCAATGATACTTTTTACTAATTACTTCAAACAAAAACGGGCGGGGTCTATTTACGCAATTAGCACAGCTCTAATCACTCAACTTTCGAACGAGAGTCGAATTACTATTATTGAAGATTCTTTTATTATTCGGATGGAAATAAACTTGGCAGGGATAAAGGAGGATATTTTTAAAAAATCGATTAGTCACAAAGCTCTGAGCTTTAAAAACCCTTCAATTTATTTTTTTGATTTATATGGATCTGGAGATAAGGAGTTAATTTCCTTGCCATCTGTTGGTAAAATTGAGGTCATAATTAAGAATATAGGACAAGGCAGCTGGAACGAAGTTCTTATTGAGAATAACGTCAGATTAGTTTTTGACATTGGTACACATTATTCAACTAAGGCAAGTCAAGTCATATCTATGCTAGAAAATAAGGATAATGCCTATCAAAAATCTAACCCTGGCCTGATAATATCGCACTGGGATGTTGATCACTATCATTTTATCAAGGCTATGAAAGATGCCACTATTAGTTCTTTTCAGTTTATCTTATGTAGAAACTTTGTTCCTTCATTAATGTCTAGAGTTATCTTTTCAAGACTTTCTAGATTAAATTCAAACTGCATTGCAGTGGGGCCGGACCTTCGAACAATTCCGTCATTGCGAGAAATACCCCTATTTGAATATTACAACAATCATCGATTTACAATTTTTAATTCTGGAGTTAGTCGAAATAAAAATAAAGATGGTCTTTCTGTTCTTATCCGGAATTCAACAAACAGTATTTTGCTCCCCGGAGATCAGCATTATAGCCAATTTGATTATTTCGTTATTCCAAAGTATTTAAATTATAAACACATTCATTATTTGATCGTACCTCATCATGGAGGTAATGCCGGAGCTTATAAGTACAAACTAAGTTATCTTGTCAAAAGAGGTAATGCAATTATCTCAGTGGGAAAGAACACTTATGGCCATCCATTTGCAAACATGATCAAATCTCTCGGGTCTGACAGGTTTCAAGTCTGTAGAACAGATATTCAAAATAACGACATAGTAATCTCTTTATGAAAATGAGCAAGGCGTCTAGGAATATTCGTTATTCAAGCTCTCTTATAGTCCATATCGGTCACCTCAAATTCAATTCAAGAACGTTCTCTTTTGCTTTGTAAAAGAAAATTTCCATATTTAGACAGTTAATGGTTCAGGGTTTTTCTCACCACCTTTAGTAATATTAATTTATTCTGTACTCTATCTACCTGGGTTTCTGTTCTATAGGTAATCGCAAGGGTTCAAAAATTCAATCAGCGTATCTTCGATAATTGGTATTCGGAAAGTGCGAGTAATATACAAAGCATTTCGTAGTTATATCTCGAAAGTATTCACTTCTGTTCACGAAAAGCTTAATCAATAGTTTTTTCAATCGTGAGTTTCATTATTTTTCTCTTAAGAAGCTCAACTAAATCATCTGTTGAATTAAAGCTCAAAATATCTGCGCGTTTTATCACTAAAAGCCTTATTCCATCCCTCACAAGTGCAGTCAAGATTTCACTATGTGCGTTGTTTACTCCATCAGCTTCACCTGTTATACCATTTAAAGATATAAGAATCCCTGATGTTGCTACTCTATCTTGTAGTTTCCTTATAAAC
>JAJKIP010000021.1 GCA_021154405.1 Segetibacter sp.
GAAGGTGGAACAGTACCCGGTAAACAGCTTTACCTCACCCAGGTTACTTATACCGGGTCAGGTACTACAGATGGACCTTATAAAATTGAATTCACCCGGGACAGGCAACTAAATGAAACAAAACGAAAAGATATTTCTATTGATGCCCGTCTTGGTTTTAAAATGGTAACTGCTGATCTTTTGCGAAAGGTAACCATCAGTCTTAATAATGCCGTTATTCGCAGTTATGAATACACTTACCAGGAAGGACAGTTTTATAAAACATTATTGAAAAGTGTGAGTGAACTGGATGATGCAGGTACTATTTACTATACACACAATTTTGAATATTATAACGATGTTACCAGGCCATCAGGATTTACACCTTCAGGTCCTGTAACCAGCTGGACCATCCCTGATGATAATATTCAGGGTGAGATGTTAAATCCATTCCCTGGATTTACACCCGAAGGCTCTGCTCTGAGTGCGGTAAAAGCTGTCAGTCGCAGCGGTGGCGTTGCCGTAACTATTGGTTCGCTCGCAGGAGGTGTATGGAGTAAGGCACTAACCGTTGGAGGTAATTTCAATTACGGCCAGGATGAAACAGAAGGCCTGCTGGCACTGATTGATATTGATGGGGATGGTTTACCTGATAAGGTAATGAAAAAAGGAGGTCGCCTGGTGTATCACCGTAATCTTGGTGGTGCAACGCGCAGTTTTGAAAACGCAGAGAGAGACATCACTGGTGTCAGTGATTTCAGTACAACTAAAAACGTAAACCTGGGTGGCGGTGTACAGGCCATTCCTGGTGACGGTTTTTTTGGCTTTAATCATACTACCACCTTTACAAATTCAGACGTTTACTTTACCGATTTTAATGGTGATGGTTTGATGGATATTGCTGCAGGTGGGCGTGCCTGGTTCAATCGCATCATAAATGGACATCCTGATTTTGTACTCAATAGCGGATTTACCCCCAGCCCCATATTTGCCGGAACAGTAGATCCAACTTTCTTCGCACCTGATACGGCATTGCAGGCGAAACAGGAACGTGATTATCCTTTGCAGGATATAGTGAGGGTATGGGAAGCCCCCTTCAATGGAAATATTACTATCAATGCCCCTGTACAATTGATAGATGTTCCCAATACTACAGGTATACCAAAGCCGAAGAAAGATGGTGTTCGGGTAAGCATTCAACTCGATGCATTGCAAAAATGGGTTGAAATTATTCCAGCCAATGATTTTGCGATCCATACTCCTGCTGCCGTTACTAATTTACCGATTACAAAAGGTCAAAGGGTTTATTTCCGGGTACAGTCGCGCTATAATGGAGAAGATGACCTGGTGAGTTGGGATCCGGAGATAACCTATGTCAGTGGAAGTCCAATTGTTGCAACTTCCGCCTATCATCATAAATCCAGCGATCGTTATAAATGTTCCGAGGATTATATCATGCATAACCATACGCCGGTAGGCATGGGTAAGGTAGGTACCATTGCTGTTGATGGAACATTTGAGAAGATCATTACTTCAGATTCCGTTTGGATCCAGCTGGTGCGTACACGAAACAATGTAGTTACGGTCCTTTATGAAAGAGCCTATGCCGGCAAAGAACTTGCCGCTGGCGCCTGGGGAGTACCAGGAACCATCGCAGTTGATACTGCAGATGTGATTGCTTTCAGACTTTTTTCCAAATCATTTATTGATCGCTCTGCCATGGAGTGGAAACCTCATTATGCATACACCTCATTTGCAGATGGTACACCAGTTGCCGGTTCATCCGGTAAGCCCACTATGGAAGACTTTCCTGTTCCGGATAATTCAAACTTTAATAATTGGGTGTATTCTTTTCCAGCGGAAACGGTACCCTACGAGGATACTGTAAAACTTTTCCCAAAGATCACAGGAGGCGGAGATGCCGCCGTCTGGTTCACCATCAAGGGGCCAGATAGCATCTATGCCAGGCAGCATATATTTCTTGTAGGTGGAGCAATGGCTTCTGGCGCCGATACATTATTTCAATTCATTCGTAAACCAGGCGTACGGCTGTTCTATGAATTTGCTACTGATTCAACATTGACATTTGCTCAGGGATTTGCACAACCTCATGTGGAAATATACCGCGATTCCATTTTCATGAATGGTGCCACGCTGGATACGGTTTCCAGGGATACCATACTCAATGCGAATTTATATTGCAATCCTCCTTTTGAATATTTCGGGCCACTGTTCCGCGGATGGGGCGCCTTTGCATTGAAAGGTGACAGGGGAGATGGTCCTATCCGGCAGGATTCGCTCAATCTTGATGAACTTAATAATTTGCCTACTGATCCCGGTCAGTTTACTGATAGTGCCAGTATTGGCAATATCCAGGACCCTTCTAAAACTTTTTTCGTAGCGCTTTTTCCGGATGGAGATAAAGAACAATGGACTGGATACGATACGAGCGTATATGTGACCAATACTTTAATGGGGAGTTCACGTTTATACCTGCATGATGTATCGGTGGATAGTCTGATGGGTGGAGGATCGGCCGGAGCTGTAAGCAAGATCAGCACTACTGAAACTGATAGCTATTCTCTTGGTGTAACTCCTGGAATATCCGGAAGCCTTGGCAAGTCCAAAGCCGAGACCACCATCAACCTGGATATGATGGATATGAATGGCGACCGATACCCGGATGTAATGAGCAATACTAAAATTCAATACACACTTCCACATGGAGGCCTGGGTACTACTACTATTGATCAACCGGTGGATGCAACAGTAAATGAGGGGGAGAGCGAGGGCTTCAGTTTGGGAGGGCCTTTCCTTGAAGCCACTACCAGTAATACAACTACCAAAGGTGCGGTAGGCGCTCAAAAAACTGCAAGAGGTTCCGCAGGGATTTCAGGTAACATCAATAGTAATGATGATGAAGCTATTACCGGATGGGTGGATATGAACGGAGATGGATTAATGGACCGGATCTACAATAGTGGAATTGTATCCCTTAACCTGGGTTATAAATTCGCTCCTGGTGAGCCCTGGGGAACTGGCGGAATTGATGCCAGCCACAGTTATTCTATTGGTGCCGGAGCAGGTATTGATATTGAATCCGGTTCTTTTGAAGCCGGCATTGGATTATCACGCACTGTTGCCAGCAATAATATATTATTAAATGATGTTAACGGAGATGGTCTTCCTGATGTATTAACCATGAGTGGCAGCGATGTAATGGTTCAATTGAATAAGGGTAATGGATTTGGACCAGCAATTACCTGGAATAATTTCCATAATATCAATTCCAATGTTTCTACGGGTGAATCAATCAACGGATCCTTCACCATTCCCATTATCATTCCCATCCCTTTCTTCCCGTTGAAGATTGATATTAACCCGAATGCAAATTTCGGCCGGGGTGTTTCCAAAACGGAAGAAACGATCATGGATCTCGATGGTGATGGTTATGCCGATATTTTGCATTCATCCTACGATAAGGAACTGTCTGCTTCCGTTTCAACCATTGCGCGCACTAATATGCTGAAAGTGGTAAGAAGTCCATTGGGTGGCTACTTCTCCCTGGATTATGAAAGGGTGGGTAATACTTATGAAATGCCGCAAAGCAAATGGGTAATGAAGAGTGTGGAGGTAGTTGATGGTGTTGCAGGAGATGGGGTGGATACAACGCGTAAGCAGTTTGTTTACGAAGGAGGTTATCAGGATCGATATGAAAGAGAGTTTTATGGATTTAAAAAAGTGACCACCCGGGAATTGAATACAGCCAGGAACAACCTTGTTTACCGCAACCATGTCCAGGAATACCTGAATACTACCTATTATAATAAAGGACTTTTGTCGATCGATTATGTGGAAGATGCCCAGGGTAAAAAATATGCTCAAACGAATTATGTTTATGATTTCAGGGATGTACAGGATTCAGTCAAATTTCCCTACCTGAAACAAACGATCCGGCAATTCTTTGAAGGAGCCGCTATCGCAGGTGCCAGTACCAGTCTCACGTATGAATATGATGCTCTTGGCAATGTAAAAAAAATCACTGATGCAGGCGATGGTAGCCAGCAGGATGTATCAATCACCAATATCACCTATCATGACCTGGATGCGATCTATGTAAAAAATATACCATCCACCGTAGAAGTATCTTCAGTGGAAGGAATAAAGCGCAGAACTGTTGTTGCCATTAATAGCGTTGGAAGTATTACCCAGGTAAGGCAGGTGCTGGCTGATAATACCAATGCCGATATGGATCTGGCCTATGATAATTATGGCAAACTTACCAAAATGACGCGCCCTGCCAATTACAAAGGTGAGCGCATGGAGTACAATTATGAATATGATAATACGGTTCACAATTATATAGAAAAAATAACGGATGCCTACGGATATACCAGCAGCAGTACATATGATTACCGCTTTGGTGAATTGCTGACCACCCTGAGCATGAACAATGAGCCAATGCGTTATACGCTGGACAACCGTGGAAGAGTGACCACGATAACCGGCCCCTATGAGCTGGCTGCTGGTAAGCCCTACTCAATCGCTTATTCCTACAATACTACTGCAGCAGTTTCTTATGCAGTTACAAGGAGATATGACCCTGAGCATAATGCGGATATCCGGACAGTCAATTTTGTTGATGGATTAGGTCGTTCCGTTCAGGTCAAGGATCAGGCTTCCATTTTTAAGGGTAAGAATGTGGCCGATGAAACTATGATGGTTGTTTCAGGTAGTGATCTCTTCGATCCCTTTGGCCGGATCGAAAGTTCTTACTATCCCATAATGGAACCAGTTGGGCTTGCCCTCTTTATCCTTAATACAGGAACAGGTGATCCCAAATCGGCTACTACTTATGATGTGCTGGACCGTGTCCTGGAAATGAAACTGGCTGATGGTGCAAAGACCACAAAATCTTATGGCATCGTTACGGGCCAACTCAATACAACTATCACTGATGCATTGAATAATAAAAAAGATATCTTAATGGATGTTCGCGGCAGAAAACGAGCGCTGAAAGAATATGGTCCTGCTGGCATAATTACTACCCGTTATGATTACAATGCAATTAATGAACTGATAAAGGTTACCGATAATAAGGGAAATAGCTATGTCGCTACCTATGATAATATGGGAAGGAAGACAAGCATGACACATCCCGATGGCGGTCGAACCGATTACATTTACGATGCTGCCAGTAATCTGACTAAAAAGATCACTGCCCAGATACGGAAAGAGCAACCCAAAGGAGCCATACAATACCGCTATGACTATGAGCGGGTGACTGATATCGATTATCCACGCAACTACCAGAACAAAGTAAAGTATGTTTATGGTAAGGCAGGTACTGGTAATAAAGCAGGTCGGTTAACCTTGCAGGAAGATGCCTCGGGAGGAGAAGAATTTTTCTACGGAAGACAGGGTGAAATAGTTAAAACCATTCGGACAGTACTTGTAAATCCGGTATTTGCCACCACCTATGTGAGCGAGCAGGAATTTGATTCCTGGAACAGGGTGAAAAAAATAACCTATCCTGATGGAGAAGTGGTTACCTATCATTATAATAAATCTGGTCTTCTGAATAGTATGGAGGGAACCAAATTAGGGACCAGTTATAAGTATGTAGACCAGTCGGGATATGATGAATATGAACAGCGTGTTTACCTGCGATATGGAAATGGAGCAGAGACGCAGCTTAAATTTGATAAGCTCCGCAGGAGAATAACAGAGGTCAAAGTTTCTTCAGGTTCAGGCAAGCCAATTATAAATAATACCTATACTTATGACGCGGTCAACAATATGATCAGTATCATTAATAATGTCCCTGCTGCAACAGGTGGTCCGGGAGGATATGCCAAACAGGATCTTCATTATGATAATTTATATCGACTGGATTCAGCAAGTGGTGAATATAAAGGCGCTTCTTCAACCACTAACTACGGGGTAAAGGTTGATTATGACAACCTGGATAATATCACTCATAAGACAATGAAGGATGAGAAGGGACAGCGATATGATCAGGCGTATACTTATGGTACTGCGCCACACCAGGCTAAGTCAATAGGGCAAAATAATTATAAATATGACCTGAATGGTAATCAGCAGGGTTATGGGGACATCGAGAATTTCTTTGATGAGGAAAATCGCCTGGTGGGTGTGATCAATAAAGGGCAATTAAGCCAGTATACTTATGATGCCGATGGAGAAAGAGTTATAACAAGCAGTGGAGGTTTTCAGGGTATTTGGATCAATGGCGCTCCTGCAGGCACTGTTCGTCACAGTGATAATTATTCTATTGATGTAAACCCTTTCCTTACCTGTACAAGAACCGGATTCATTAAAAATTATTATGCAGGAAACCAGCGCATCCTTACCAAACTGGGAATCGGAAGCTTTACTAATATCTCCTTCCCCAAACCGGGGTTAACGGCCGGGGGAATTGATTATACCAGGCGGTCAGCTGAAATAGAAAAAGCAAGAATAGCCTATTATGCCTCTTTGGGTGTTAGCCCAGGTCCTCCAACAGATAAGAATTTTTGGGCAAGGCCAGAGAACAGTGGTATACCAGCCCCCGTGTTCATAGATACGTTTTCATCAACTGTTCCTGTAGGATGGCCAGGTAATACAACCCCACCTACAACAGGTCCTCCCATTTTTGTAGATTCCATTCCTTCCAATGATTCCGTGAAGGCGGGATATGGTTTTCATGATGCAGGGCATCTACCGGAAAATAGCCAGCATTTCTTTCATCCTGATCATTTGGGAAGCAGCTGGTATGTGACTAATACTTTCGGTGAGGCAAGCCAGCATTTTGAATACACGCCATTTGGTGAAACATACAGCGAGGAGAATACCAGCTCTTATAAGACAACCTATCTTTTCAATGGCCTTGGACGCGATGCAACAGGATATTATGAATATACAGACCGATATTATGATCCTGCTCTCAGTCAATGGCTAAGTATTGATCCGGATGATGATCTATATTCATTGACGGAAGGCTACAGGATGATTGGAAATCTGAATATGGAGGGTGGAGAGTTTGGATTTTCATTAGGAGGTGGTGGTGTAGGTGCATCAGTTTACGGGGATGCGGGCGCAGGCCTGCAATTGGGTGCCCTTGGTAAAAATAAATCTGAAAAAAATAACGGTAAGACCAATGAAAAACAGAGTGGGCCAAAAATCGGTAAGAATAAGCCTGCTTCGAAAAATAATCCCCGTGGTCAGAATGGTGGTCCTAATGGTGGTCAACGCCGGGGCCCTGGTATGGGAAGGAAAGCATTTGGCAACAATGGTTTATTATATAACCACAAGGTTAACCGGAAGAAACAGGATGAGAAACCGAAGAATAATAATAACAATAAAGCCAGTAATAACAAGCGTGTGACAACAAGACCAAGAAGATAGGGTCAAAAATATTAGATGCCATGGTTCGTGTCTCACGAACCACGACAGGAAATGGTCCGTAGTGAGGACCATTTTGTTTTAGCATACCGTATCTTTAATACCTAATCTATCCTTAAACGATGAAGGTCCGGTCACGCCATTTCTTGCCTGTAATACTTATTTCAGGGATATTCATTTTCCAGCCAAAGAAAGAAAAGATACCGAAGCTGGGAATTGTGGCACCTATTGAACAGGACAGTCTGATCTATGCCAGCGGATTTCGCATGCTGGGTGAATCGGTAGGCAAGATGCTTTCTCCCTCAATTCCCGAAGAGCAGTTTGTAAAGAATATAGAGCGGATGAAAAAGGCAAAATGCAAAGTGTTTATCTGCAATATCTTTTTTCCCGGTAATACGATCAAGATCGCAGGTCCCAATGTTGATGAACAGCGTGTGCTCAGTTATGCGGATACCGTTTTCTCAAGAGCAAGAAGAGCTGGTGTCTCTTTTATAATATTAGGCAGTGGAGGTGCAAGAAGAATTCCCGATGGTTATGATATAAAGAAAGCCCAGGATGATTTTGCTATTTTATGTCGCAAGATGGCTGGGGTAGCCGCCAGATATGGAATAATCCTGGTACTGGAAAGCCTTGAAAAAGCAGAGTGTAATTTCCTGATCTCACTTAAATCTGCGGCTGAAGTAGTAAGAGCTGCCAACCATCCAAATTTTAAACTGAATGCCGATATCTTCCATATGCTCAGGGAGGGAGAATCACCTCAGAGTATTGTTGATGCAGCCGATCTGCTGGTTTATTGTGAAATTGCTGAAAAGCAAAGCCGATCATTACCTGGCGTAAAAGGAGACGACTTCAAACCTTATCTGCGAGCCCTTCGTAAAGCCAACTACAAAGGCTATATTTTCATTGAAGGAAATACAACTGAGCCCAATCATGACATGCCGTTGTCCTTTAAATATCTTTCCAGGCAGTTGAAGGAAGTTTATAGTGAATGATCAGGATTCGCCAGCTTCATTATACCGGTACCAGCACCGGGGTATGTTTAACTGCTTTTTTCCGGAATGGCTGTTTTTTCCAATAGGTAAGACTACGCCAGCACCATTCCAGTGGGCCAAAATAAAAATAGCGCAGCCAGATATTACTCCAGGTTATCTGCAAAAGCCAGATAAGTCCTACCACATAGTATATTTCATGGCGCTGCAATTTGCCAAACATGGCAAAGCCGGGCCCGTAAAAGATAATACCACAAATAAGTGATTGAGTGAGATAATTGGTGAAGGCCATCTGTCCGGGAGCCCGCATCAGATTGAACAGCCACTTCACCCATCCGGATCTATATAATAGTAACAGTGTTCCCAATATACCCAAAGCCCGCAGCGTTCGTGATAGCGTATAAGATTCAAAAGGAACTTTCTTTGTATACTCAAACCAGTTGAATTTATAATTGATCGTGGGTTGTAATCTCAGGTAGGAAACCAGTAATCCTAATCCAAGTCCGACAATGGCCATTGTCCAGTATAAACCCATTCGTGCTTTTCCGGTTATCACTCCCATCTTATAGAAAGCCATTCCCAGGAACATAAACAGCAGCACATCCCAGACACCCATATAAGAATATTGTACCAGCGCATGACTCAGGTACAGATCAGTTCTATATTTATATACATCCGGGTAACTGCCAGTCGTTTTCCGGATTGCCGTTTCTGTACGCTTCACTTTCTTGTCATGCTGTGAACTCTCTTTGAATTCAGTCATCGCTGCCAATTGTTCTTTTTGCACCTCGCTCAATTTCACTTTGGTAGTATCCATTGCAGCAATCACTTCACCGCGGCGAATGGTTTGTTTATCGCGGTAAAGATCAAGGTTCTCTCTTGCGATCATTAACAGGAAACAGATAAATGCGCCTGTCAACAGCCATTTGGGTGATAATTTCCAGAAGGCAAACATGATGAAGCCATAACACGCATAGTCAAACAGGATATCTCCCCACCATAGCAGTATGTAAATATCAAAGAGGCCAAATACCAATAGCCAGAGCTGGCGACGAAAGAAGTATTCTGCAGGTTTCATTCCTGGTACCCGCTGTTCCTGCCTGCTTAAAAATAAAATAATACCGGCTCCAAAAAGCATGGAGAATATGGCCCGCTGAGTTCCTTCCGGTATCCATTCAACAATGTACCAGACCCTGTAATTAATCGTGCCGAATTCATTATAAACCGAAGGATCAAATCCTGAAGGTGCGGGAAGCCCAAAGCCCGGGATATTCATCAACAGGATGCCCAGGATGGCAAAGCCACGCAGTGCATCAAGTATATCAATTCGTTCACGCTGGCTTACAGGAGCAGCGTAAGAAAGATCTTTTTGGACAGGAGACATAATGGTTGGTTTTGGTTGCAGGTCTGAGAATTAAAAGTTAGTTGTTTTTTTTAACAACCAGAAGCCAAAGTCAAAAACAAACATCTGTCAGTTTAAAAAGGGTACGGATTAACCTGATTGGGTTAGTACGGAATATTATACTTACGGCATATTTCTTCGTAGCTCAAGTTAATACCCCGACCGGCAGCTACTGCCCCCGGGATAATGATATACCTGAATTGATGTGCATTGGAAATAGAGGTATATATATTGTGGTCATTCTGGAATCGAATATTCAGATTGCCAGGGATGGCTTTATATTGCCAGGTATCATTTTGTAATACGTTCTGGATATAAGTGAAGGTAATGGGTAACTGTCCCACATTACCGGCAGGCCACACCTGACTATTGTATCCATACATTTTGGCGAATACCAATAAAGTTCCACTATCCAGCACATTTTGGGTAATCGCTGTCGCTGATTTATTATAACTGAATCCCCAAATACCAAAAACCGTATCCTTTTTATAGGTTGCCGGTGTAAACCAATCTGAGAATTTTACATTGGCTGTGCCAGGTGACCCCGGAGCCCCATCATCTCCTTTTTTACAGGCCACGGAAAGGAGGGTAACAGAAAATGCCACGATTACAAGGCACAGGAAATTTCTTTGCATTACTTCTAATGTTTAAGGTTTGAAAAGATGTTGTAAAGCTATCTGGGGTAGATTAGGTGGGAAATAGCCCAAATGAGTGATTTTCGGAGAACCGGGGTTTTTGTAAAACCGTTTTATTCGGCAATGCCTTTGGCCCCAGCGGGCCCATTAGCTTTAAATTTGCTTCCGGAGTTTTGGTGATTTTTTACCACTCGCCAAAACACCTGGAGCCCGTGTAACTCAAAAATCATTTGAATACGCTAGTTTTAAGGCAACAAGAAATAACTATGTCAGAATTAAGAAGTCACGACTGGTTCGGAAGAACCGATAAAATGGGATTTATTTATCGCAGCTGGTTAAAAAATCAGGGTTACCCGCAACATCTGTTTGATGGAAGGCCAGTGATAGGAATATGTAATACCTGGTCTGAGTTTACGCCCTGTAATGGCCATTTTCGGGAAATCGCAGAATTTGTAAAACGCGGAGTTTACGAAGCAGGGGGATTTCCACTGGAGTTCCCTGTAATGTCATTAGGCGAGACCCAGCTAAAGCCAACCGCCATGTTGTTCCGCAATCTTGCCAGCATGGATACCGAAGAGTCTATCAGGGGCAACCCAATGGATGGCGTTGTATTGCTTACGGGATGTGATAAAACTACTCCTTCGTTGATCATGGGAGCAGCAAGCGTAAATCTTCCCACCATTGTAGTGCCTGGTGGACCGATGCTCAATGGAAAATTCAAGGGTCATGATATAGGGTCGGGAACAGACCTCTTCAAGTTTGCATCTGAGAGAAAGAAAGGAACGCTTTCTGCTGGAGATTACCTGGCGGCAGAAAGCTGCATGTCCAGAAGCGCTGGTCATTGTATGACGATGGGTACAGCATCAACGATGGCCTGTATGGTTGAATCATTGGGATTATCCCTTTCAGGAGCAGCTGCCATACCTGCAGTTGACTCACGAAAAAGAGTACTGGCACATTTAAGTGGGAACCGGATCGTGCAGATGGTGAAGGAGGATATGAAGCTTTCCAAAATATTGACCCGCGAAGCATTTGAAAATGCAATCAAGGTAAATGCCGCCATTGGAGGCTCAACTAATTTCATAATTCATCTGTTGGCAATTGCCGGAAGAATAGGAGTGGAACTGGACCTGAATGATTTTGATAAGCTTGGCAGTCGCATTCCATTACTATTGAACCTGATGCCATCTGGTAAATATTTGATGGAAGATTTCTTTTATGCAGGCGGATTGCCGGTGATAATAAATGAGATCAAAGAGCACCTTCATATGAATGCGCTTACTGTAACTGGCAGATCTCACCAGGAAAATATAGATGGACAGACCGAATGTTACAATGCAGATGTAATTGCATCGATTGATAAGCCACTGATCAAAGAGGCAGGGATTGCCGTGGTAAAAGGAAACCTGGCTGTAAATGGCGCAGTCATTAAACCTTCTGCTGCCACACCCGCATTGATGAAACATCGTGGACGTGCAGTGGTGTTTGAAAATATTGAAGATTATCATGCACGTGTTGATGATCCGAACCTCGATATAGATGAAACCTGTGTGATGGTTTTAAAATATGTGGGTCCTGTTGGCTATCCCGGAATGCCTGAGGTTGGGAATATGTTGTTACCGAAGAAGATCCTGGCAAAA
>JAJKIP010000022.1 GCA_021154405.1 Segetibacter sp.
ATCCGTGGTCAAAAAGGCTCAGTAGCAATATTGAAAATTCTCAGAAATGGTCAGTTGAAAACCGTAAAGGTTACGCGGGAAAGCATTCCGGTTTTTTCAGTGGATGCTGCTTACATGATCGATGACTCTACCGGATATATCAAACTCAACAAGTTTACAGAAACAAGCTATGAGGAAGTCATGAGGGCTTTGGAGGATTTGCAGAAAAAGGGATTAAAGAATCTCATCTTTGATCTGCGTGACAATGGTGGCGGATACATGAATGAGGCTGTTGATATTGCAGATGAATTCCTAGATCAGGATAAGCTAATTGTATATACCGAAGGAACAAACAGCAAGAAAAGAGAATACCGGTGTAAACGCCCCGGACTTTTTGAAACCGGTAAACTATGTGTATTGGTCAATGAGCTTTCTGCGAGCGCCAGTGAAGTACTTGCCGGCGCCTTACAGGATTGGTGCAGAGCTAAAATTATTGGAAGGCGTACATTCGGAAAAGGACTGGTACAGGAACAATATGATCTAAGCGATGGCTCAGCAATCAGGCTAACGGTAGCCCGTTACTATACTCCTGCCGGCAGAAGCATTCAGCGTCCATATGACAAAGGAAAGAAGGTATACATGGATGAAATATGGGAACGTTATCAAAATGGCGAAGCCATGTATGCAGATTCCAACAAAATCCAGAAAGGTGAAGCCTTTGCTACCACCTGCGGCGATACCTTATATGGAGGCGGTGGAATTATGCCGAATGTTTTTGTTCCAATTGATACTTCCTCTTATCCAATGGGAATAGACCGGCTGGTGGCCAATGGCAGCTTTAATAACTTCGTTTATCTCTATTACCTGCGTAACCGGAACCAGATCGATAAATACACTTCAGTTGCTGATTATTTAAGGAAATTCGACAAGGATCAGCTCTGGAAAGAATTCATAGGATATATTGGGAAGGATGCCATTCACCTGGATAGTATTAATGGCCAGCAAAAAGACAGATTACAAACAAGACTGGAGGCCTCTTTAAGTAAATTCCGCTGGAGAAATAACGGATTATATGAAGTGTTGAATAAGGAGGATAATGTGATCACCAGGGCACAGTCGCAAATGAAATAGGAAAAAGGTATTACCCTATAGCTTTAAATATTTATACCAGACTGAATATTCATGATAATAACAAAGCCTCCCTTATGGGAGGCTTCTACGTTTTTAAAGCTAACGGCTTTCCTTAGGCCTGGGCAATTTCTTTATTCTCATCCCACCATTTCTTCTCCATCTTATAGGACCCGAAGAGTCCTAATCCACCGCCTATCGCTATGAGGGCAAAATAAATCGCCGGGTTATCATCGTGCCATTCATGGCGTATTTCACCGTTAACAATATAAGTGTATGCTTTTTGGATGACCATAACGTCCACCAGGTAGGCAACCAGTAATCCTGCACCAGCCCCGATCAGTAACAGGGCCCATTTCAGGTTCTTGAACGGTGCGGGACGATTGTACCTGATCTTTGGATTCATCCCTTTCTCGATCATTGCGAGATTCTGGCGGGTTGTGAGATAATAAATTCCGAACACACAGGCAAAAAAGCCGGTAAACATTACAATTAAAAAGAGTGCTGCTGCTGCTGGCATAATAGTAAATTTATATAAAATAAAGTGACCTGATCTTTCTTATATGACTACTGTTCTCAAAATAAGGTTACAGGCATAAAGAACTTCAAAATCGATAACAATAGATATGACTACGGGCTTTGCTAACAGGTTACAGGTTCGGTGGCCGAAGCTCTATTTTTTCACACCGTGGTTTTCGCGAATTCATCCAGGGGTATCACAAACCGCATGATGCTGTTTCGTGAGGCGCCTGGATGAAGGCGCGTAAACCACGGCGTAATACCTCATAAATTATTGTATCTTAAATTGTAACCTGCTGTAATCAGTTGTAGTCTTATTAATGAATGTTGACCGGACTGAATGATAATGAGATCATTAGCAAAGTGCTGGGTGGAGATCAGCAGGCCTATGCCCTGCTGGTGGACCGCTACCAGCGATATGTTTTCACGCTTACCCTGCGATTTGTGAAGACCAGGGAAGACGCAGAAGAAGTAGCACAGGATGTATTTATCAAGGTTTATCGTTCTTTGGCAGATTTCAGGGGCGCCTCCAAATTCAGCACATGGTTATATACTATTGTAAATACAACCTGCATTACCTTTTTGCGAAAAAAGAAACTGGAAACTCATTCTCTTGATAATGAAAAGGTATTTGAGGCAGCCGACAGTATCGACTCTGGCATGCGTGCCAACCTGGTAGAACAGAAAAGCCGTGTAGCTATGGTCAACAAGGCGATCCAGCTACTGAATACGGATGATGCCGAGATCCTTACCCTGTTCTATAAGGGAGAACAGACCCTTGATGAGATAGCTGCAATTTTAGCTATTGAGCCCAATACCGCTAAAGTGAGATTGCATCGGGCCAGGACAAGGCTAAAGGATAAAATGGAAATCCATTTTGCTGAAGAAGTAAAAGATATTTTGTAATAATTTTTAATTGAAAAGCGGAAAGCTATGAGCATACATCAAACAAACAGCCCTTTTGGAGAAGGAGACGAGCAGCGCCTGTGGGACTATATTGATGGCTTGTCCTCCCCTTCTGAAAAAACGGTAATTGAGCAATTACTGGAAGCCAATGCTGAATGGAAGGCCAAATACCATGAATTACTGGATGTTCATCAACTCATGCAATCATCAGAACTGGAACAACCTTCCATGCGGTTTACCAAAAATGTGATGGATGAGATAGCACGTCTGCAAATAGCGCCTGCTACAAGGTCTTATATCAACAATAATATCATTAGGGGTATCGGCTTATTTTTTATATCAATAATCATTGGATTCATTATATATGGTATCGGACAACTGGATCTGGACTGGAGCAGTAGCGGCAAATCAGTTATTCCGGTTGACTTGAGCAAAGTAAATTATTCCCGTTTCTTCAATAATACCTGGGTAAATGCATTTATGATCGTGAATATCGTAGCTGGATTGTTCCTGCTGGATCGTTTCCTGGCCAACAAGAGAAAAAAGTTCACGGAATAATAGTATCAAAGTTCTAATTCAAGATGCTTGATGGGTTGAGCGTTGGAAATTTATGATCCATCACAGCCGGTTATATCCCGTTTGTTTCGGCAAATGGGTGACCATACATTCCCCCTTCTGTTCACAGAAGGGGTTACCTGTTAATTATAGGGAGTTGTCCTACCTTTGTCCCAATGGATATTAAGAATAATATACTCGAAACGATCGGCAACACGCCATTGATACGACTGAATAAGATCACTAAAGATTTTCCCTGTCCGGTAGTAGCTAAAGTGGATTATTTCAATCCGGGCAATTCCATTAAAGACCGCATGGCTGTGAAAATGGTAGAAGTGGCCGAGAAAGAAGGAAAATTGAAACCCGGTGGTACTATCATAGAATGTACTTCTGGAAATACGGGTATGGGACTTGCACTCGCGGCAGTGGTAAAAGGGTATAAATGCATTTTTACTACCACTGACAAGCAAAGCAAGGAAAAAATGGATATCCTGAAGGCGGTAGGTGCAGAAGTGATCGTTTGTCCAACCAATGTAGAACCTGATGATCCCAAAAGTTATTATTCTGTAGCACGCCGGCTCCATAATGAAATCCCCAATTCATTTTTCTGTAATCAGTATGATAACCTGGCGAACCGTCTGGCTCATTATGAGACTACCGGACCAGAGCTCTGGAAACAGACTGATGGAAAAATCACTCACCTGGTAGTTACGGCAGGAACTGGTGGCACTGTTACCGGAACTGCGCAGTATCTCAAAGAAAAGAACAAGAATATAAAGATCTGGGCTATAGATGTATATGGCTCACTGCTCACTAAGTATTTCAAGACCGGTGAAGTGGATATGAACGAGGTTCACCCCTATGTTAGTGAGGGGTTCGGGGAGGATTTTATACCAGAGAATTATGATATGAGTGTGATCGATCATTTTGAACAGGTCACAGATAAAGATGGGGCTGTAATGGCCAGAAGGCTTGCCAAGGAAGAAGGTATCTTTTGCGGTTATAGTGCGGGGAGCTGTTTACAGGGATTGTTTCAATTGAGATCAGGACTTACAAAAGACGATCTGGTGGTCTGCATATTTCATGATCATGGAAGCCGCTATGTTGCCAAAATATATAACGACCAATGGATGATCGAGCGGGGTTTCCTTGATGTAAAAACATTCAAGGATGTGATCAGTTCTCGTGGTACCAAACGACTCATCACTATCGAACCAGAAAAGTCAGTAGCGGAAGCAGTAGAGCTGATGAAGAAGTATGATATTGAACAGATACCTGTGATGAATGGCAATGGCCCTGTTGGCGCCATCAGTGAAGGAGGGCTCTTTCAAAAGGTGTTTGACAACCCAGAGATAAAGAATGCAAAAGTGGCTGATGTAATAGAACCGCCATTACCTGTGGTAGCTTTTGATACGCCTGTTGAAAAGCTAAGTCCGCTTATTCATAAGGGAAATGGGGCTGTGCTGGCCAAGGATGATGCTGGCAATTACCATATCGTAACCAAGTATGACGTGCTCCAGGCGCTGGGAAAATAGCCTGACTACTTTATTGACTGGGGCGGAAATGACGCCGCACTGGCCTTTTACAGGCACAATAGCGCATTCGGGGTTTGGTTTACCAAGATTCTTCCTACCCGGAAGCATCTTCCAGGATACTGGAATCAGGCCTACGAAAAACCTGTGAAAACAGATTTGGAGTTAACAATTCTTGATCCCAGACAATCAGTTATTTAGGTGCTAAGGCGAAAAACCGTAAAAACCACAATTCTTCAATCGGAATTAACGAAGAAGACCCTGCTATCTTTTCGATTTTTAGATAAGTAATTATTGTTCAAAAGTCTAGCAATTTTGCTCTTTATTCTTAACGCTCTCACAATTATTTTTGATCTCGTTGATGACGCTACCGAACCTTAATCCTACCGAAATTCACCACAATCCTGATAAACCTTTTGATAACCGAATTAAGCCGTCCAATAACCTGTTCAGAAACCCCAATCCTTAGAAAAGACCATTAGTTTAAAATCCAGTATCAGAGAAATCCATCCCGATAGTTATCGGGGCCAAATCCTAGAAAAAAACCATCCCGATACCTATCGGGACCAAATCCTTAGAAAAGACCAGTAGTTTAAAATCCAGTATTAGTTCCGGCAGCAATCGGAACTTTGAAAAAACCAAGAAATCCAATCCTGTTGAAAGAATCCGTCCAGTCCTTGAAATCCGTCGAGTCACCGTGTCCAAATCCTTGAAAAGAAATTACATCCGGAACCCTCCTGCTACTCCACAGGATAGCAGGAGGCGCGGTGATAAACTTCAGAACACCGCTTTTACCCTTTCCATTTTTTAGCTTGTTACATTTGCCGAAAGGAAACTCCGCTGGAGCTTTTTGCCATGTCAGACTATATCGATCAGACCAAACGTACCATTAGTATCGCATCGCCTCCCAAACGGATCATCTCCCTGGTCCCCTCCCAAACCGAATTATTGTATTCTCTTGGCCTCAATGAAGAGGTGGTTGGCATAACCAAATTCTGTATTCATCCCACTGAATGGTTTCATACGAAGACCAGGATCGGTGGCACCAGGATGCTTAATATGGAAGCTATTCCTGAGTTGCAACCAGACCTGATCATAGCTAATAAGGAAGAGAACGAAAAGGAACAGGTGGAAGAGCTGGCCACTAAATACCCGGTATGGATCAGTGATGTAAATGATACGGCTTCAGCATATGATATGATTGCCACTCTGGGCGCTATTTGTGGCAAAGAAGATAAATCTGCATTTCTGATTGATAAGATAAAAAGCAATTTTGCCGCACTTCCTGACCTTATGCAGTCTAAAGAATCCAGATCTGCCTGCTACCTGATCTGGCGTAGTCCCTATATGACCATTGGTGGAGACAGCTTTATACATAATATGCTGGCGATAGCGGGATTTGATAATATTTATAAGTCTTCGATCCGTTATCCGGAAATATCCATTGCTGAGATTCGCAAAAGCAATTGCAAATATCTTCTGCTATCTTCAGAACCCTATCCCTTCAGGCAAAAACATATTGAAGAATTGAAGAAGGAATTGCCTCGTACCACCATTTTACTCGTAGATGGAGAGATGTTTAGCTGGTATGGAAGTCGTATGCTTCATGCAGCCGGTTATTTTCTGCAATTAAGAAAAATCGCCAGATTATAATCAGCTACAATAACCAGGGCACCGGCATGGTTCCTGAGCCGCCTGAATGCGAGCGCGTAAACCATGGCAGTGACTAAAAGCAGTATCTTGCCAATATGGAATTTACCGGAAATAATCAGCGTGCTGTGAAACCTTCCAGGAAGAAACCGATGTACCCGGTAAATAAGGGTCTGCGCAATTATCTCAAACAGCATGGTCGTGAAGTGAAATTACCTGTAGCCTATAATGATCTCCTGCGATATACTTTTTCTGTACCATTAAAAGATAAGAACGGAAATGATACACTTTGGGAAAAGACAATCTATGATAAACGTGAATGGGATTTTATTCGTGATGGTCTTGTAAAGATCTATGCCATTCACAAAACAGAAGGAGATTTCAGTTTCACCAGTCACCTGGATGTAGCCCGGGTGGACTATTGCACCTTTGGGAACTCCCACCCTTTCCGTATCCGGATCGTTAATAAATACAATGATAATTATGACCATTACTATATCAAGATTGCTGATGCTTCACGCATTTATGGGCTGGAGCTGGAGCATATTCTCTCTCCAAATAATATCACCTATTTAACCGATAAGGATACTTTGATTGAAGAGCATATCGCCGGTGTGCCCGGAGATTTATTTATCAATCAGATGATGAATGATCCACAGACCAACAGGATCAGGCTGGCCAAAGAGTTTGTAAAATTCAATGAGCGATGTTTTGTGCGATTACTGGGTGATATGCGCAGCTATAATTTTGTGGTGGATATTACTCCTGATATTGAAGACTATCAGTACCGCATCAGAGCCATTGATTTTGATCAACAATCCTATGAAGGAAGAAAGAATTTGTACCTGCCCCAATTCTTCAGGGAGAACTATCCATACGTGGAACTTTGTCTCACCCATCTCAATAAAGAATCCATTGCCCAATACCAGGCTGAAGA
>JAJKIP010000023.1 GCA_021154405.1 Segetibacter sp.
AACACCTTCAACCATATGGCCGTCCCAGGTCTTAAACCGGGTTTTGATGGTACCGTCATCTGATTGCTGGGTAGTATCAATAGTGAGAGCAGGAAGGATAAACTCTTCTTTCAGCTTGTTTCGCAGCTCTTTGCTGAGATTGGTCATTTCATCAATACTCTGTACCGGCTTGAGCCATAGCCATTCATACACCTGCTGGGCCCGGAAATTCTTTTCCCCTATGCTCTCCATGAATTCATTGATATCCTGCCGGCTCAGCGTCCTTATATTTCGTTGATTCTCTTTCATCCGGCTGCAAAGATACGCCCCCGATGGCTATCGGGGTAGGAATAACTCCTACGCTTGATCCCGATCACTATCGGGATTATCTTTGCGCTCCAAACACTCGTTCATGAAACCTGTCTATGTTATTGATTCGGTGAGAACACCTGTGGGAAAGTATGGAGGGGCCCTGAGTTCTGTTAGACCGGATGATCTACTGGCCTATGTGATCAAATCCCTATTGCACCGGAATGGGACCATTGATGTCAATGCCATCGAAGATGTGATTGCCGGAGATGCCAACCAGGCTGGGGAAGATAATCGCAATGTGGCCCGTATGGCTGCACTGCTTGCCGGATTACCAGTTACGGTAGCTGGAAATACTGTGAACAGGCTGTGTGCTTCAGGATTGCAGGCAATCATGGATGCAGCGAGGCAGGTCAATAATGATGATGCAGACTTGATCATAGCTGCCGGAGTTGAAAGTATGACTCGTGCACCATTTGTCATGGCAAAAACAACTGCACCTTTTCAGCGCAATGCTGAAATATATGACACCACGCTTGGCTGGCGTTTTACCAATAAGAAGCTCGCAGACCAGTATTATCCTTACAGCATGGGTGAAACGGCCGAGAATGTTGCCCGTCAATGGAAGGTATCCAGGGAAGAACAGGATGTATTTGCCCTGGCTTCCCAGCAAAAATATTTCGATGCATTGAAAGCCGGGAAATGGGCAGATGAAATAACTGGAGTTACTCTTACGGATGACAAAGGTCAAACAACTATTGTTGAAGCTGATGAGCATCCGCGACAAAGCACCATTGAGAAACTGGCATCCCTTAAACCGGCATTCGCTAAAGAAGGGACAGTAACTGCAGGCAATTCTTCGGGTATTAATGATGGAGCTGCAGCCATGTTACTTGCCAGCGAATCGGCGGTCAACCAATATGGCTTAAAACCAGTGGCGCGAATCATTTCCATGGCAGTAGCAGGTGTTGATCCTGCTATTATGGGTATTGGACCTGTACCTGCAACACAGAAAGCGTTGAAGCGTGCAGGACTTACCATCAATGATATTGACCTGATAGAATTGAATGAAGCATTTGCATCGCAGTCAATTGCCTGTATCCGCGACCTGGGACTTGATATCAATAAAGTAAATGTAAATGGTGGCGCTATCTCTATTGGTCATCCGCTTGGTTGTAGTGGCGTTCGCATCTCCACTACACTATTACATGAGATGAAAAGGAGAAAAGCCAAATATGGTCTGGCAACAATGTGTGTGGGTGTGGGGCAAGGTGCAACGATTATTTATCAGTTAGAGCAATAACACTAGAACATCCGGTACAGCAGTCTCTTCACCAGGCGGTAGTTGGTAATAATAGAAAGAATAATCAATAAAATGGCAGCGGCAATCACTACCCAGTCAACAAATGAGGAAAGTTCTGGCCTGTCGTACATCACGAAATGATGGAAGCTCCACTGCATCACCTGCGTTAACGCAAGCCCCGTTAATACCACGAAAATATAAACCGGCATAAACTGTTTCGCCATGTTTTGGCTAAGCCAGGCCGGGGAATATCCAAGGGTAAGTAATAATTGAAGATTGTCTTTGCTGCGGGCAATTACCAACTGCAGATAAAAAGAGAAGAGCATCAGGGCCAGCAAAATGACTAACAATCCAAAAACTCCCAATCCGGTAATAATTCCCTGCAGTATTTGTTTGGAGCGGCCAAACATCGTTTTATCCTTATTTACCCGGTAGTCCTTCTGATCCAGGAATTTCAGTAAATCGCTATTATTGGCATCTTTTGTTTTTATGAAAACACGGGATGATTTTGTTGAATCCTGTCCCTCCAGCGTCTTATTGGCCCATTCAAGAAAATTTTCCGGAACAAGAATGGAATTCACGCGATCGGAGAATGCCACAATACGTGCGATAAATATTCGTTCTCCGAGCTTTCCTTCGCAATGCAGTGAAATAGCCACATTGGTTGCAGTTGCAGGAGAGAGTTGTGGCAATTCCCAGCTTGGTGCAAATACATTATACATCTCCAGGAATTCAGACGAGAAAATAACGGGTAGGGTAGGCTGGTTCTCCACCCATGTAAAGGTGGGTGGAACTGTATCGATAAAATTATTATTCAGCGCCTCGATAAAAATATCAGAGGAGAAATTGACCATCTGACCAGCACTGGCCTGGACCCGGAATAAATTCGGAATTAAAGGAGCTGCATCTTCAATAAAGGGTTGGGCTTTCAGTTCGGCAATGTCTGCACTGCTAAACCGGTTATCCTTTCCCATATTTTCATTGGTGATATTCTTTGCGATGGAAACAAAATCTGATCCATTCTTTCGTATGCTGTTCCTTGTAAGTAATTGCTGGATATTAATGAACATCTGCAGGGAACACAGTAATAACAGCACGCCAATGCCCAGTCCTATATAGGAGAACCACCGGGAAGCCGCATTGGTTCCGGTCAATAAAAGGGGCTTTATTGTTTTATAGGACAATGCCACGGTTCAGTTATAAATGAAAAAGTTTGGTGTATGGGAAATAATCGATTCTTTCCAGGTCAGCGAAAATGATACAGGCTTCACGCTGTTTCGCTTCTTCCAGCATCAGCTCCATCGCTTTTTCGGAATTGTTATTATCCAGGTGACTGAAAGGCTCATCCAGCAATAAGAAATCAAATGGCTGGAGCAGGGAGCGAATAATGGCTACCCGTTGCTGCTCGCCATAAGAACAGATCTTTGCCTTTGACTGGAGTTTATTACCAATACCAAGACGCTCTGCCATTTCTTTAATCTTCTCTGAAGGATGAAATGGATTGAGCTGACGTTTGATCTCCAGGTTTTCTCCAACAGTTTGTTCCGGGAACAGGCGTAGGTCCTGGAATACTACGCTTATATTGTCTTTGCGATGAAGGGCAAAATCTTCTGCTCCAAACTGTTTGATATTCTTGTCACCATACAAAATCGAGCCATTGTAATCCTGCCGCATACCATAAAGGAAATGGACCAGCGAAGTTTTTCCACTACCGGAAGGAGCTACGATCTTGATCATCTCTCCCTTTGAAAAAGAAAGGTCCTTGCCCCAGATATCTGAGTTGCTTTTCCTTGCTTCATCAAAATAAACCGGTAATAATTGCTGGATGCGGAGCTGCATTCAATGGGATTAGAATAAAAACTGGTCCCAACAGTAGCATTGGGACCAGCTTTTTAATTATATTATTTCTTCTTCTTCACTTGCGGCGCTGAAGGGGGCGGCGGCGGAGCTTCTACTTTCACTGAATCTTCAATTCTCATATTCTCCCAGGCTGCTTTCCTTTTATCTTGCTGTGCTTTAACGATAGTGGCAATTTTTCCGAAATAATTATTCAATTGTTTCAGGCTATTGGTGTTACCGTCAATGAAGTTGATCTCTCCGTAAGTTTTAATGGCATCTCCCTCCTTTTCACCACCATAGAAAACAATATCCTGCCATAATCTTACTGATTCATCTGCTATAGTCAGTACACTGGAATCACTACCAAAGCTGGGCCTGGCGCCATTGATGAATGTCCGGATATTAATATAGGCGCCGAAGGGGTGACCGCTGATCTTGCTGATGAAATCATGATCGGTGGAAGCAGTTCCAAAGGCATGCACATATGATGAATCACTTCCAGCCACAAACCAGTCATTATTCAATGTATAAGGAACCTTATTGATCATTTCCTGCACAGAGGCGCCTGCTTCTGATCCAATTTTTTCATGAACAATAGTCAGCAGTTTATCCCAGGATGCTTTTTCTTTTACTGATGTAGCAAATAATACCTTCACTTCAGGTTTAGTGGAGGTATATGTCTGCTTTTGGCCATTTCCAATATCATAGCTCATCTGATGTGGCGCCATATGGAAATCAGAAACCGCAAGAATAAAATCGCCTTTGTTTCCTTTTACAAATTCATCAATGCTATAATTGAGTTGAGAAAGGTAGGCATTAGCCAGTCCGTCCACACCAATCAGGCTGAGAAATCCCTGGAGCGCTTCCGGCTGATAATTGGCAGCGATCACAGCATCCACTTCACCAGGTGGGATTTTCTTCAATGTTGATACATCCATGTTTTTCATGGTGTATTTTGTATACAGATCCAGCAATTCTTTATTGTAGTAACCCCTGGAACTCATTGTGATCTTTCCATTGGCGAAGTTTATTGTGGAAGCTGAGAAATTGCCCTGAAGAAGATTGCCGAGTTTTGGGAGCATTGTAAACGCCTGGCTTAAGGAGCTGTTATAAAGGCCAGCGCTGCTGGTCCAGATATGAGCATCTCCATCTTCTTTCATCATTGAGGCGAACCTGCTGTCGTTTCCAATGCTACTGCTGCCTTTAATTTCATAAACATTCTGCGCAAATTTCAGGAGGCTGTCCTGTGTAAGTGTTGCGTGTGAACTACCACCACCCATAGGGTTGCGGTTAAGATCATTGGCTTCGCCAATAAATACAAACCGGTTGCTGCTCCAGGTAAGAACAGCATCACCTCCCATTTTCATTACAGAAAGGTCTCCCTGTTTGGTAATCGTCTTCATGGGTTCTATTTGCTGCATTACCCTGCCAAAGGCCTTATCATCTTTCAGGTTGCAGGTAAAGGCAGCATAACTGTTTGCCCCGGTGTTGGCAATGAAGAACCATGCATCAGACTTAATGTCCACCCCGGAAGAATCAGGGTTCTCCAGGATCTTCTGAGCCAGCTCGTCCTTAACTTCTGTTTTTGCCATCTTATATAATTCACCCTGTTTAAACTCGTCCCAGCTAAGCTTGGAATTGAGTGAAGCGCCATTGATATGTATCACTAAACCGGCGTTTCCAGGAACTGGAACATTTGATTTATTACCACATGATCCCAAAAGGATCAGCAGCAATGCCAGTAATGAATATGGTCTGAGTGTTCTTTTCATAATGGTTGTATATTGATTTATTTGATTATTTATTGCGGCTTAAAGGAACGAAAAACTGCCCACCTGTGCAATAGGTAAAGTTATCTGTTCACCAGTACGAGTATCTTTTATCACTGCAGTTTTTTCTGCCAGCTCCTTGCTTCCTATTATTATTACGTAGGGAATATTCTTCTTTTCTGCGTATTTAAATTGTTTGTCAAATTTGGAATTTTCATGAAACAGCTCACAGGCTATATTATTCTTCCTGAGGTCCTGCATGCAGGAATAGGCAGCCAGGCTTTCGGGCGAGCCAAGGTTAAAGAATAATACCCTCGTTCCTACCTGAACATCTTTAGGAAAAAGCTTTAATTCTTCCATTACATCATAGATCCTGTCTACCCCAAAGGATATTCCCACACCCGGTACATTTGGCACGCCAAACAGACCAGTGAGATCATCATATCTTCCACCGCCACCAATACTACTCATGGTTACCCCTTTGGCAGTTACCTCAACAATCGCACCGGTGTAATAATTGAGACCTCGGGCAATGGTGAGATCAATCCTGATATTATTAATTCCTGAAGCTTCACACTGGGTAATGATATACTCAATATCCTTTACGCCTTCCTGCAATGTTGCTGATTTATTATATAAGGCGCTCTTCTTAATGAATTCAAATTTGCTCAGGTTGGATGCGTTGCGGTTTTCTTCCCTGAAGAAGATCAGGCCATTCAGCTGGTCGATCTTATTATCATTCAGTCCCCTGGTTCTTAATTCTTCCTTTACGCCATCCACGCCAATCTTATCCACTTTATCAATGGCGATGGTGATGTCCATCATCCGGCCGGTTTCTTCAATTGCCTCGGCCAGACCGCTTAATACTTTCCGGCTATTGATGCGTATATCTACATCAATACCCAGTTTCTGGAATACCTGTGAATAGATGGTAAGCAGCTCCACCTCATTCAGCAGTGCTGTACTGCCCACCACATCGGCATCGCATTGATAGAATTCACGGTAGCGGCCACGTTGTGGTCTGTCTGCCCGCCATACGGGTTGTATCTGGTAGCGTTTGAACGGATAGGTGAGCTGTCCATGGTTCATGGCTACGTATCGTGCAAAGGGAATGGTCAGGTCATATTTCAAAGCCCTTTCGGTAATACTCTTATCGTTCCTGCCGGCCAGTACATTTTCAAAACCTGCTTTGGCTTTCTCAATATTCTTCGGATCATTTAAACCATTGTTCAGGATTTTGAAGATGAGCTTATCGCCTTCTTCACCGTACTTGCCCATCAGGGTTTCCAGGTTTTCCATAGCTGGAGTTTCCAGTGGCTGGAATCCATATAATTCAAATATGGAACGAATCGTATTGAAAATAAAGTTCCGTTTCCTGACTGTATCCGGTCCGAAATCTCTTGTACCCTGTGGTAAACCTGGTTTGCTCATTCCTTACTTAGAAAAGATGGTTTTGTGTTGGCCGAATATTTTGAAACGATCTGATCACATACTGAATCGATCATCCTGTACACTTCATGATATCCTGGTTCTGGTCCATACCAGGGATCAGGAACATCCAGGTTTTTTCCAGGATATAATTCATTCATCAGAAGATCCACTTTTTCCGGGTTGAATTTTTTGCCTGCTATCCGGCGAATCTCATCCAGCACATCATCTGCCAACGCATATATTTTATCAAATCTTTCAAAATCTTCGGGAACAAATCTCCGGGATCTCTGTTTGCTGATATCAAGGCCATTCATTCTGGCCACTTTCTGGGACAGGGGATGCGGGCATTCTCCGTTATGATAACCATTGGTGCCTGCACTTTCCACACTCCAGGGCAAACCAGCTTCAAATGCTTTCTGTTGCAGGATCCCTTCTGCCAGCGGGCTACGGCAAATATTCCCCAGGCACACCATCAAAATTTTCATGGCGCAAAGATAATTGGTTCTGGGGCATGGTTCACGTGCGTTCATTCACACGCCTCACGAACCATGGCAAGATTTATGAATATTGTGGTTCGTGTCTCACGAACCACGGGAGGAGAAGCACGGCCATTGGGCATAATTTGTGAAACAGGTAACCATTGTCTCAAACAATGGCGAAAGATTTAACTTTTCGATCCTTTCTTATCCTTATGGATTCAGGCTTAAAAAGCATCTAAGGAACGCCCCAATCCCAATAGTCATATTTATGGGGCCGGAACTTAAAAATGTGATAATTTGCCCGTCCTGAAAACTATATCAATGGCTGAGCTCGATGAATATGAAAAAAGAAAAAGGAAACAGGTTGCTCTCATGCGATCCCTGCTGGATTACGGCATCGGGACACTAATTCTGGCTGCCGGTGTCTTCTTTTTTATCCGCAGAAAACTGCATATTCGGTTCAACGAGACCTTTCCCCCGGATGATATCGATATATTTTTTGGAGTCATTTGCCTGATGTATGGTGGATGGCGTATATGGCGGGGGTATCAAAAAAAATATTTTAAATGAGAGCAGGATTTTCTCGTTTCCTGATAGTGGTTTTTTCCTGCCTGTTTGTATTTGGTTGTAAATCCTATAAGGCACAGGAAGATGAAATGACGGATACAAGAACGCGTGGCAGGATCAATGTAAGTGCTGATGAGTCCTTTAAACCGATTATTGATGCACAGGTACAGGTATTTGAGTCCAATTTTCCTGGCACAAAGATCAATGTTACCTACAAACCGGAAGCAGAATGCCTGAAGGACCTTCTGAACGATTCCGTTCGCATGGTTATAGCCACAAGAGCTTATACTGAAAATGAGAAAAGACTGCTGACAGATTCTTTGAAAATAGGGCCTGAAAAAATGGTGGTGGCAAGGGATGCGATTGCAGTAATAGTGAATCCACAGTCACCTGATTCCTTGTTCACTATGAACGAGATTAAAGCCGTTCTGAAAGGGAAATTTAGCAAAAAATTAATCCCTGTATTTGACGGTGTACAGGCAACCAGCACAGTACGTTTTATCGTCGATAGTGTGCTGCGTTCTGATTCCCTTTCCCCTCAGACTATGGCCGCCAGAACCAGCGAGGGAGTAATAGATTATGTGGCCAATCATCCTGAAGCAATTGGGTTTATCGGTGTAAGCTGGGTTGGGAACCAGGATGATGCGCAGCAGGTTAGTTTTTTGAAAAAAGTGAAGATCGCCCGTCTCGAGAGCAGGGAACTGAATGACAGGTACATATTGCCTGTTCAGGCAAATATTTACTACAACAGGTACCCGATGGTACGTGATTTGGTATACATGCTGCGAGAACGGCATAAAGGGCTCGGACATGGTTTTGCAGATTTTATGAGTGGGGAGATTGGACAATTGATTTTTAAACGAGCTTATCTGATGCCTGCACAACGTAAGTTTTTGATCAGGCCGATGAGGCTCAAAGAATAAAAACTATATATATTTACAAATCTTAAAAAACAGACAAGTAATGAAGAAGTTTTTCATAGCGGGGCTCAGTTCTTTCTTACTAACGATTGGTGTTATTAATGCACAGGTTTCGAATAGTATTAATGATATTTATGCGGAAAGATTTCTGACTGCTAAAGCGAACCTTGAAAAAGCGGTTGCTGCCAATCCGAACGATATACAGGCTTCTTACTGGCTGGGTCAGGCCTATATAGGATTGAATGATATAGCTGGTGCAAAAGCTGTATATGATAAAGCACTCGCATCCAGCGCCAATGCGCCATTATTATTGGCAGGATTAGGTGAAGTGGAATTGAGACAGGGCAAGATAAATGAAGCACGCCAGCATTTTGAAACAGCCATCACCATGACTGGTGGTAAAAAAGGAAATGATCCGGAAATCCTGAATGCGGTGGGCAGGGCAATCGCCAATACTTATACCGATAAGGAAAAGAAAGGTGATATCAATTTTGCGGTAGCCAAATTAACAGAAGCCTCGAATGCAGGTACAAAAGACAATGTGCTCAAGGGTGACATATATGTAAACCTGGGTAACGCATTGCTGGATGCCAAGCCAGGTGAAAATGGTGGCCAGGCTTTCCAGAATTATCAAAAGGCTATTGAAGCGAATCCCAATTCAGCACTGCCTTATTACAAAATGGCGATGTTGTTCAAGACACAAAAGAACTGGGAGCTTTTTGAAAAATACCTGAATGATGCTATTGCAAAAGATAACCGTTTTGCTCCGGCATACTATGAGCTGGCCTATTTTAAAATGGGAAAACTGGACCTGGCGGCAGCTGAAAACTATGCTACGCAATTTGCAGGTGCGGCAGACAAGGACCCCCAAAACGAATATTTGGCGGCTACGATGCAATGGGCCCAAAAGAATTATGATAAGGCTATTCAATCAGCAAAATCTATTACTGATCGATTGGGAGATAAAACAAAGGCGCGTGTTTATAAATTGATAGCATATAGCTATCGCGATAAAAAGGATACTGCGGCCGGTAAGCCTTACATAGATCAATATTTTGCGAAGGCAGCTCCGGAAGAAATAGTAGCCCAGGATTACGGGCTGAAAGCCGATATCTACAGTGCTATTCCTGGCCAGGAAGCTGTTGTATTGCAGAGTTACCTGGATGGAATTAAAGCAGACACTTCTATCGATAATAAGCTTGATCTGCTAAAGACAGGTGCAGAATTCTTCCTGGCAAGAAAGCAATTCGATAAAGAATCCCAGTTGCGCCAAATGGTTCTTGATATCAAGCCTACTCCTAACATCAATGATTATTTTACTACCATATATGCCTATTACAGGACGAGGAATTATCCCGAGTTCATTAAATCTTATAATCTCGCCAAGACAGTGTCAGAGAAATGGCCTGAACAGCAGTTTGGCTGGGAATGGATGTACAATAATGCCATACTGATTGATACGGTCAAAAAAGATAGTATTGCGGTACCCGCGGCAGTAAAATGGCTGGAGTTTGCTCAGAAGGATACGGCTAAATATTGGAGACAGGTATCTGCCACATCTTACTATTTGGCCCTTTATTATCAGGATAAAGACAAAGCAAAGGCTATTGAATACCTGAATATAATGAAGAATGCAAATGCCAGGGATGCTTCAGTTCAGGAGAACATTCAAAAGAATATAGACCTTTTGTCAAAACCAACGCCGACGCGGTCCCAGCAACCGGCAACAAAACCCAAACCGGAGACGCAGCCACCTGGTACAAAGCCCAAAAAACCGGTTGCCAGGTAATCAGAAAATTTTCGAAGAATTAATACGAAAGCTGTTCGTTTCTTACGGACAGCTTTTTTATTTTGAATGCTTTCAGAATTTCTTTCAATAATGGGGTTGCTGGCTTATTTTTGCCGGTAGAGTAAGAAATTATGATTCATTTACTCCAGGTAAATCCATCCACGTCCGATGCCAGCTCCTATCTGCCGGTAGCTATACAGGTAATATTTGCTGTAGGACTAGTAGTTGTTTTAATGGTCCTCACGCATCTTCTGGGCCCCAGACGCAAGACAACAGATAAATTGCAGACATTTGCAAGTGGAATTGAAAACCACGGAGACGCTCGCCAACCTATTGCCATTAAATATTTCCTCACCGCTATCCTTTTTGTTCTCTTTGATGTGGAGGTGATCTTCTTCTATCCTTATGCTGTTAATTTCAAAGAACTGGGTTGGAGCGGTTTTTGGGCCGTTTTATTGTTTGTAGCCTTCTTCCTATGCGGTTTTATTTATATAATTAAAAAAGGCGCTTTGAAGTGGGAGGATTAGTCCCGATAGCGATCGGGATTTGGGCGTAAAAAATAGAAGATTAATTTTGATCCCGATAACCATCGGGAAGGTGCAGTTGTTATAATAAGGAGTGAAGGATTTTAGTCCCGATAGCTTTCGGTCGGCAATTATCGGGAAAAGTAAAATTTAAATTATGGCTCGTCCCGTATCGTATAATATAAACAATAAGCCTTTGGAAAAGGATATCAGCATGGCTGATATGCCTGAAGGCCACCAGGGCGAAGGCTTTTTTGCCACTTCCCTGAACAGTGTTATTGGTCTTGCCAGGAAAAATTCCATCTGGCCACTTCCTTTTGCTACTTCCTGCTGCGGAATTGAATTCATGGCTACAATGGGGTCTCATTATGATCTTGCCCGTTTTGGCAGTGAGCGTGTAGGTTTTTCTCCACGGCAGTGTGATCTGCTCATGGTGATGGGAACCATCGCCAAAAAAATGGGCCCAGTAGTAAAACAGGTTTATCTGCAGATGGCAGAACCCCGCTGGGTGATTGCTGTTGGCGCCTGTGCAAGCAGCGGAGGAATATTTGATACCTATAGTGTATTGCAGGGGATTGATCAGGTGGTACCTGTAGATGTATATGTGCCCGGATGTCCTCCCCGCCCTGAAGCGATCATTGATGGAGTTATGCGCATTCAGGATCTGGTAGGTAAAGAAAGTCTAAGAAGAAGAAACAGTCAACAATACAAGGCGCTACTGGATGGCTACGGCATACAGTAGTATTTAGAAGAACCAAATAATGTCCCTGACAAACGAACATATCAAACAGCGACTAACTGAAAAATTTGGTGAGCAGGTTAGCGCTTTCTCTGAACCTTACGGCATGCTCACGTTCGAAAGCCCAAAAGATTTTAACCTGAAAGTGCTCAACTTCCTGTTTGATGATGAAGAGTTGAGGTTCCGGTTCCTTACAGATCTCTGTGCGGTTCATTATCCTGATAAACCAGGCAATGAACTCGCCGTAGTTTACCATCTTCACAATTTGCAGGATAATATTCGCATCCGGTTCAAGGTGTATACTGATATCAATAAACCTGATGTTTATACCGCAACGGGGCTGTTTTCCTCTGCCAACTGGATGGAACGAGAGACTTATGATTTTTACGGAATAAACTTTGTAGGTCATCCCAACCTGAAACGGATATTGAATGTGGATGAAATGGATTATTTCCCATTACGCAAACAATACCCGCTGGAAGACCAGAGCCGTATTGATAAAGACGATGAAATGTTTGGCAGGGGTGGTACCATTGGATTTGGAACGGAGAAAACGGATCATGGTACGCTTACCGAATCACATAAAACGAATGTGGGGAACGACATTGTTTAATTAATAGTATGTCAGAACAGCATATCAAATTACCGGAAGGAAGTATAGAAAAGACGACTACCACGCTGAACCTGGGTCCCACACACCCGGCCACGCATGGTGTTATGCAAAATATTCTTGAACTGGATGGAGAGCGCATAGTTTCAACAGAGCAGACAATTGGTTATATCCACCGGGCATTTGAAAAGATTGCTGAACGCAGGCCTTTATACCAGATCACGCCGCTTACAGACCGCCTGAATTACTGCTCTTCTCCTATTAATAATATGGGCTGGCATATCACCTGTGAGAAGTTGCTGGGTGTGAAAACGCCAAAGCGGGTGGATTATCTGCGTATCATCATCATGGAGCTGGCGCGGGTATCTGATCACCTTATCTGTAACTCAATTGTTGGGGTTGATAGCGGCGCTTATACAGGATTTCTTTATGTAATGCAGTATCGCGAACTGATCTATGAAATTTATGAGGAAGTTTGCGGCTCAAGACTGACTACCAATATTGGACGTATCGGCGGTTTTGAAAGAAACTTTAATGATATAGCATTTCAGAAACTGGAGAAATTCCTCAAAGAATTTCCAAAGGTCTGGAAGGAATTCGAAAACCTGTTCAATCGCAACCGCATCTTTATGGAGCGCACTATTGGCGCCGGTCCAATCAGTGCGGATCGTGCATTGAACTATGGATTTACTGGTCCCAATCTTCGTGCAGCCGGTGTTGATTATGATGTACGCATACATTCTCCCTATAGCAGCTATGAAGATTTCCAATTTACAGTACCGGTAGGTACAACAGGCGATTGCTATGACCGTTTCCTGGTACGTAATGAAGAAATATGGCAATCAATGAGCATTATTGAACAAGCCTATAAGAAAGTTCAGGAATTCAAAGGAGCTGAAGCAGAAATATATCATGCCGATGTTCCTGAATACTATCTGCCTCCCAAGAAGGATGTATATACCAAGATGGAAGCATTGATCTGGCATTTCAAGATCATTATGGGAGAAATTGATATGCCTGCCGGAGAAGTATATCAATCTGTGGAAGGAGCCAATGGTGAACTGGGATTCTATTTTATCAGTGATGGTGGCAGAACGCCGTACAGGCTTCATTTCCGCCGCCCCTGTTTTGTATATTACCAGGCTTATGAAGAATTGACAAAGGGCGCGATGTTAAGTGATGCGATTATTGTAATGAGCAGTCTCAACCTGATCGCAGGGGAGATGGATGCTTAATAAAAATTTGGCCCCGATAGCGATCGGGGTAAAATTGTTTAAATATGTTTTCCGAACAAAGATTAAAAGAGGTAGATCAGATTGTTGCCCGCTATCCTGCGGGTAAACAAAAGAGCGCTTTATTGCCCGTATTGCATTTGGCCCAGCAGGAATTTGGTGGCTGGCTGGATGTACCGGTAATGGACTACGTGGCCGGGTTGCTGAAACTGGAACCAATAGAAGTATATGAAGTAGCTACATTCTACAGCATGTATAATTTAAAGCCGGTGGGCAGGTATATGTTTGAAATATGCCAGACCGGGCCCTGCATGTTGAGAGGAAGTGATGATATCATACATTATATATATGAGAAGCTGGGTATCAAACCAGGTGAAACAACCAAAGACGGATTGTTTACACTGAAGACGGTTGAATGTTTGGGCGCCTGTGGTTACGCTCCCATGATGCAAATGGGCAAAACCTATCGCGAACATTTGAGCAAAGAAAAAATAGACGCTATCATTGATGAGTGCAGGAGAAATGCAGAAAAGAACAATTAAAATATATACATACGTGAAGACAATTTTTACGCTCCTCGTGCTCTGCTCTTTTGTTGTTGCAAGCGCGCAAACAGAAGAGGCCAAAGTAATAAAGGCCAGCAAAGAGTTTCACCAGGCATTAGTGTCACAAAACAAGGTTTCCCTCAACCAGCAGACTGATAAAGCATTGAGCTATGGCCATAGCAATGGCTGGATCCAGACCAAGGCAGCACTGGTAGGGGATTTTGAATCTGGCAGGATCACCTATCATTCCATTACCGAAGACAGTGTTTCTGCAAGTATCAATGGTAATTTGGCCAGTGTTCGTTTTAATGGAGTTTATGTTGCAACCAATTCTGGTGTTAAAAGCGAAAATCACCTTAAAGTACTGGAGGTTTGGGTGAAGAAAGGAACTCGCTGGATTCTGTTTTCAAGACAGGGATTTAAGCCTCCATATATGAAGTAATCCCGATAGTAATCGGGACTTTGAACCCTAAGGCAATTGGGGCTTTGGATCCGATAGCTATCGGATTTTACTTCTGACTTTTGATTTTATATAAAAATGGGTAGAAAATTATTATTAGACAAGGCACATGTAGAGAACATCAGATCATATGATGTTTATCGCCGCGAAGGTGGTTATCGCAGTGTGGAGAAGGCATTGAAGACCATGAGCCCGGATGCGATAACTGAAGAGGTAAAGAAAAGCGGCTTGCGCGGAAGAGGTGGTGCAGGTTTCCCTACAGGAATGAAATGGAGCTTTCTGGCTAAACCGGAAGGCGTTCCGCGTTACCTGGTAGTGAATGCTGACGAATCAGAGCCAGGCACTTTTAAAGACCGGTACCTGATGGAGTTCATTCCTCATTTATTGATTGAAGGAATGATCGTTTCCAGTTTTGCACTTGGCAGTAAAGTCTCTTATATCTATATACGTGGAGAGTATGCGTGGATCGTCGATATACTGGAGCAGGCCATACAGGAAGCGAAGAATAATGGATTTCTCGGTAAGAATATCCAGGGCACCGGCTTCGACTGTGAGATATATGTACATCGCGGTGCAGGCGCTTATATCTGCGGTGAAGAAACCGCATTGATTGAATCACTTGAAGGTAAAAGAGGTAATCCGCGTATCAAACCACCATTCCCTGCGGTGAAAGGTGTGTGGGACTGTCCTACTGTTGTAAATAATGTTGAGACCATTGCTGCAGTAGTTCCCATTATCAATGAAGGGGGCGAAGAATATGCGAAGATTGGAATTGGAAAAAGTACCGGCACAAAACTGATCTCCACTTGCGGCAATATCAATAAGCCTGGGGTTTACGAGATTGATATGACCATCTCTGTAGAAGAATTTATTTACAGTGATGAATATTGTGGCGGTATCCCCAATGGAAAGAA
>JAJKIP010000024.1 GCA_021154405.1 Segetibacter sp.
AATTCATGGTCGGGTGATATTGATCTTATAGGTGGAAAAAAGCCACAACTCTACTACCGGGATATAGTCTGGCGTACCGCACCAATGCATATGCTTGTGCATACTCCCATACCCGAAGGAATGAAAGAAACAGTTAGTGATTGGGGATGGCCAGACGAATTACCTTATTTTCATTTTCCAGGTAGCGAAGGCAAATTGCTTCGCGTAAATGTATATACGCGTTATCCGGCCGTGCGGCTGGAGCTCAACGGAAAATTAATTGATTAAAAGAATGTTTCTCCCGATAATCTTACTGCAACGTTTGAAATAACGTATCAGCCTGGCACGCTTAAAGCCATTGCCTTAAATAATAATGGGAAAGTTTTAGATTCCGTGTTACTGCAGACTCCCGGTAAGCCTGTGGCCATTCGCCTTACTGCTGACCGCCAAAAAATAACGACCAGTCGCAATGATCTTGCTTATGTCACAGCTGAAATTGTTGATGCGCAAGGTCGCCTCGTCCCTGATGCAATCATTCCATTGTCCTTTACAATCTCAGGCAATGCGCAAATTGCAGCAACCGCCAGTGCAAATCCAAAAGACATGCAAAGTTTTCAAAAACCTGAGCACAGGACCTTTCGAGGAAAATGTTTGATTATTGTACGCCCAAAAGGTAAAGGCGGTAAGATTGTGTTGAAAGCGAATGGTGCAGGTTTGGCTGAAGGTGAACTTATCCTTGCTGCAAAGTGACTTAATAAAGCAAATTGAACAACTGGTAGAAAATCTATTTTTGGGTAGCCTGATGCGTGAGACACGTGAGCGGACAATGTGAATCTCATCATAATTTAGCAGGCTACTGCATAATTGCTGACCAGTAAATCCACCCGATAAAAAATAACTGTAGCGGGACTCTGAACCATAAATACCCTAATCCTTTGCCCCTAGCATCCGGATTCTGATAATCTACGTTGTGAATGGCTGCATTAATATTTGCGGGTAGAATCAGCACAAAGAAGACAATCAGTAACCACCCAGTCCATGTATACATATCCGGAAGCACCAGGCCAATTGCTGCTACAATTTCAAACAGGCCACTGATAATTACAAGAGCTTTCTTAAATGGGACCGGGTCCGGAATCATCTTTATCATTCCTTTCGGGAAGGCAAAATGACCCACAGCGGTAAACAGAAGCATGACCGACATACTGATTCGCGCCGCTAACTGGTAGTCGTGCTTTCCTGACAACCATAAAATAATAATGGTGATCAGAAATGTTGCGAGTAAAATAATGAGAGGTTTCATAAACGGCCAGGCTGTTAAAACAAAAATATAATATGAATGTATAAATGTAATTTATAAATCATCAGAACCATCACGCATTCATCGTATTGCGTGCTTTATATTTTTCGTCTGGTATTGTCCAAAAATAAAACCTTAAGGAACAATTAGCCTTTCTTTTAACAGGCAGTCAAAATTTGTTGGTACTTTTGTGCATATGAAAGGTATCGCTTTAAATATTCTTTCTGGTTTTCATAAACAGCATATCGTGGTCGATATGACAGATTCTTATACCTGTTCATTTACAGAATTCTCTCCTTTTTGCATTAAGTTATATTACTTCTCCAATTTCAAAGACTTTAATACGCTTCCCCAAGCCTGATCTGCAGGTCTTGGGTTATTTCTGCCGCGCTTATGGTAGAGCCAAAGGATAGCTCGAACATTTCCGGCGGTAAATCACAAACTTGTTTCATGTTCTTTAGCTGATGCTTTGAGCAAATGTTCCAGGCAGCTGTGTCTGCTATTGTAATACTTATAATTATCAATTATGAAAAACGTAAATACAGAAGTATCCAGGACAAAATATTTAAGGGTTAGTGAACTTGGATCAAGATATAATTTGTCTTTTTCCAGTCAATTGGCATTTGGTAACAGAATTATCGCCCTGGATGGAATAAAAAAATGCTTATTAGTCCTTGAAACGAATAAAGAGTCGAGTGAGCCATATATTATCGACCTGAATAAGGTTTCCGCTGTAACTGTGCGAAAAACCTATGGCAGTATAAATCGGGGCGAGTTGAAGACCCAGGGAATTGAGGAGTTTTTGAAAAGAATTGAGCTGCAATTTCAATTCATAGATGCTACTCAATCATTTGTTTTGCCTTTTTATGACCGTGAAAAAGATAATAAAAAAGATAGAATGAACCTGGCCAGAAATGCAAAGAACTGGCAAATGATTCTTTCCAAGCTTGTAGAATTGAAAATCGAAGAAACTAAAATCAAACACAATTAAAACTACTTCTAAATCAAACATTATGAAAAAGATAAATAAGGAGCTGATCCTAAGGACAGATGATTACAAGCTCTTGATCTCTTACCTCAACGGCGGAAATAAAAGAACAGCCTTTGACAGGAGGAATGCAGAAGACCTTCAGGCGGAATTAACGAAAGCAAAATTGGTAAATAGCGACAATTTCCCTCCTGATGTGGTAAGGATCAATTCAACAGTACAGGTAAAGGCTGAAGACAGGGAAGAAATTATGGAATTTATGCTTGTAACACCTGATAAGGCTAATATTAAGGAAAGAAAAATTTCAGTTATGGCTCCCATTGGAACAGCGCTGATAGGATTTCGGAAAGGACAACAGGTTAATTGGCAGGTGCCGGCCGGTAAAAAAACTTTTACTATACTGGAAGTGATTAACGATTAATTGAAGATGCTTATCCGGGGAAATGGCAAATAAAAGCAGGCAATTCATTGAATTGCCTGCTTTTATTTTTACTGGCTAAACCAACCATAAACTATTAATACATCGCCAGTTTTTCTAATGAGCCATTCCCAACCCATCCGGTTGCTTATTTAATATTGATCAACTTGCCTGTAGCTTCCTGATCTCCTACGTTAAGTTTATAAGTCATATTTACGCGATGAGGTCCCGGAACCGCATAATCCACATTGATTGTTTGACCAGCAATGATACTGCCTACATCAATGGTTTTAATTTTTGAACCTTTGAGATCGAATAGCTGCAATGTGCCCCTTCCCGACTGTGGCGACGTTATGGAAAACTTTATCTGATCGCTAAATGGATTGGGGTAAGCCACTACTTGCAGTCTGTTAGAATTTGTGAACCATCCGGTAGCCGACAAAGGTATACGGCCTGCAGTTCCTGTAAATGTACATTCACCTGCTTCCGTCCTTGCAACTACAGAATAAACTCCTGCTGCATCCTGCGTTCCAAAGCTGATATTATCCCCATTACCTTTCACAGGAGAACCCACATTAACACCATCACGCACCAGTTGATATATAATACCCTTCCTGGAATTGTTCATGGTGATGTTCATCTGATTGAAACCGCCAGCTATAGCTTTGCCAGCCAGTGCACCGATTATTTCAGATCCGAAAACTGTGATTGAACCAAGTGCTGTACCCGTACAGCCATTTGCCTGTGTTACTGTATAGGTGACCGGGTAGTTGCCAACAGGAACACCTCCTGAATTAAAAGTTGAATTATTGTTATCGATACGTAGCTGGACCTGGGAATTTGCACTCGTCCAAATGCCACCAGCAGGATTACCTGTCAATGTAATGGTTGAACTCGGACAGGCAATGAAATCACCAGCAGTAACAGGTAAAGCTGTGGAAGTAACTGCCAATTCACATGTTGTTGAACAGCTGCCATAATACACATTTGCTCGTACTGTAAATTTGCCCGGACCAACTGCTTTCACCGAAACTGTGGAAGCAGAGCTGTTACCAACAATTGTACAATTACCACCCTGCACACTCCATTGAATATTAGTTACACCAGCACCTGTCTGTACAGTGTAGGTATTGGCTGTACCCATGCAGACACTGGCCGGTCCGGTAATTGAACAGGGTGTTACTGGTATCTGCGAAACTGTTGCTCCTCCAAATGCATTCACACATCCTGTTGTTAAATTGGTCGCAAGGATCTGATAATACCCAGCCGGAATATTTGTAAAATTAAGATTGGTTCCGGCAGCACCTGTTTGAACAGGGCCAAGAGTAGCACCACCTACCACACGGATCTGGTAAGACACGCCAGCTTCAATATTCCTTACCTCTATTCTGCCACCTGATTCACCGGGACAATAATCATAAACGGCAAGATAAAGTGGATTAGGAATGGGGTTCACGACTATTGTCATGGAACCAGTTGCCGTACAACTATTTACTCTGGCTGAGTAATTAACTGTATAGCTGGTTTGGCTTGAAACCATTGGAGCAGTGAACACATTATCACTGACACCAATACCGCTCCAGACAACGTTACTGACTGAAGTTCCTGCCGGGAAATTGGCAATTAGCAGCGCTTTGACGCCAGCACATAATGGCCCTACGGGTGTAAAGACTGGCGGAGGAGCAGCTGCAACGTTAATGATATGTGAACCTGTCATCACGCAACCATTGACAGTCGCACTAAAGTTCACCGTATATACTCCCACTATTGAAGGAGCTGTAAATGTAGTTCCACTCACGCCCGTGCCGCTCCATACCACATTTGATACTGTGGTGCCTTCAGGAAATCTTGCAGACAATGTTGCTGTCGAGCCGGGGCACAATGTACCAATTAAACCAAAGGTCGGACCTGGCACAGTTGCCACCGTAATAGTCCTGGTTGCCGTAACTGAACAGCCATTCACTGTTGCACTGAAATTTATCGTATGGGTTCCACCACCGAAGGGTGCTGTAAATGTGGTTCCACTAACACCCGTGCCACTCCATGTTATATTGGTAACTGTGGTTCCTGCCGGGAAGGTTGCGGTTAAGCTAGTCGAAGCACCCGGACATAAAGTACCAATCTCACCAAAGGCTGGGGCCGGCACATTCGCAACCACAATTGTTTGAGTTGCTGTAAATGGACATCCATTTACCGTTGCACTGTAAGTGACTACATAGTTACCTCCTGTTGCCGGAGCTGTATATGTTGTGCCACTGACGCCAGTACCGCTCCAGGATATATTAGTAACGGTAGCTCCCGCCGGGAATGTGGCAGTCAGGGTAGCTGTTGATCCTGGGCAAAGGGTTCCAATAGTTCCGAATACAGGAGTTGGTAATGTAACTGGAGCAACTGTAATTGGTCCAAAGGTTACAGTACATGCAACACAGGAATTTTGAGACATCGCAGTTGCAATAGCTACTACGCTGTAGCTTCCTGCAACAGTTTGCGCAGGGAAGTTTATTGCACTTCCTGTTCCGGCAACTTGCGAACCTACATTACTGCCGTCATGCATCAATTGATAGCTTGCTCCTGTCTGCGAACCGCTTAGTGTCAGTACAAAACTTCCACCTCCGCCAGCACATAATCCACCACTGCTAACCTGTAGTGTATAATTACCGGAAGCTGCAGAAACCACTGTTATTGTTAATGAACCTGTTACTGTGCATCCGTTGACTGTTGCAGAGTAGTTTACAGTATAGTTGCCTGCAGTCGCTGGCGCAGTAAATGTAGTTCCACTAACACCGGTGCCGCTCCATACTACATTGGTGACGATTGTGCCTGCCGGGAATGTTGCGGACAATAAAGCTGTAGCGCCCGGACACAATGAACCAATAGTACCAAAGACGGGAACGGGCGCATTAGCTACCGTTATGGTGCGGGTAGTCGTAAATGCACATCCATTTACAGTAGCAGTAAATGTTATTGAATACGTGCCAGGAGCCGACGGAGCAGTAAATGTTGTACCACTCACGCCTGTACCTGACCAGGTAATTGCGCTAACAGTTGTGCCAGATGGGAATGTTGCACTCAGGGTAGCTGTTCTACCTGGACACAATGTGCCAATAGTATTAAAAGTTGGTGCCGGAACAGTGGCAACAGTGATAACAAGAGATCCATTGACCACACAGCCATTAACATTCGCACTAAAGTTGACTGTATAATTGCCGCCTGTAACCGGAGCTGTAAATGTAGTACCACTTACACCTGAACCACTCCATATTACATTGGTAACAGTTGTACCGGCAGGGAAGGTTGCTGTAAGTGTGGCTGTTGCACCCGGACAAAGTGTTCCAATATTTCCAAAGGTGGGTGAAGGAGTAGCTGCAACTACAATGTTCAGACTGCCAGTTACAGAACATCCATTTACTGTTGCACTATAGTTTACTGAATAGGTACCAGCAGTAGCCGGCGCAGTAAATGTAGTTCCACTAACACCAGTACCACTCCATACCACATTGGTAACGGTGGAGCCTGAGGGGAACGATGCCGAAAGAGTAGCTGTTGCACCAGGACAAAGAGTCCCTATTGCGCCAAATACGGGTGCTGGTGTATTAGCTACGGTAATGGTGCGGGTGGCGGTAAACGAACAACCATTTACAGTAGCATTAATGGTTATTGTATAATTGCCAGGTGTTGACGGTGCTG
>JAJKIP010000025.1 GCA_021154405.1 Segetibacter sp.
ATCATTATGGTGGGAGTGCCTGGAGATGGTCGCTGATACACAAATTTAGATATCAGCAAAATGACTTTTATTTAATAGGCGAGACTAATTATTCTTACTGGAATGTAAAAATGTGTAATAAGGCAGGTGATTTTGCCGGAACGGATTTGAAAGATGTGAATTACCTGACTGGTCAATACGTTGAAAAGAAAATAACCGAAGAGTGTAAAGTATTAGTGAATAAAAAGGGGAAACGTACTGTGGAGCCTTTGAAGAAACTAAGTGATTTTAAAATAGAAAATTAATTTGAGCCGATATGGAGCATTACATGATGAATCTTACATTGAAAGTGTGGCGCCAGAAAAACAGTGCTGACAAAGGACAATTCGAGACCTACCAGGTGAAGAATATTTCATCTGAGATGTCATTCCTCGAGATGTTCGATGTATTGAATGAAGATTTGATCCGTGAAGGAAAAGACCCGATCGCTTTCGATCATGACTGCCGCGAAGGTATCTGTGGCATGTGCTCAATGTATATCAATGGCCGTCCACACGGTCCCTGGCATGCCAATACAACCTGCCAGTTACACATGAGAGCGTATAAAGATGGTGATACTATTGTAGTTGAACCCTGGAGAGCCAATGCATTTCCGGTTATCAAGGACCTTGTAGTTGACCGTACTTCATTTGATCGTATCATTCAGGCTGGAGGATATATTTCTGTAAACACAGGTAATGCGGTTGACGCCAATGCAATCCCTGTTCAAAAGGATAATGCAGACAAGGCATTTGCTGCTGCAGCATGTATCGGTTGTGGCGCCTGTGTGGCCGCCTGCAAGAATTCATCTGCGATGCTGTTTCTTTCTGCAAAAGTGGCTCATCTCGCTTTATTGCCACAGGGTGGACCGGAAAGAAAGACAAGAGCGCTCAGTATGGTTGCTCAAATGGATAAGGAAGGATTTGGTAGCTGTACTTTCACAGAGGCTTGTGAAGCGGTTTGCCCCAAGGAGATATCCATCACCAATATTTCAAGGCTGAATGCGGAATATGCGTTGGCAGGCCTTGGTTCTGACAACAAACAGTAAGGAGGCCAGCCATGGTTCACGCGCGTTCATTCACGCGCCTCACGAACCACTAAAAGGATTATTTAACCCCAAACAAATAACTTATTCTAATACTCCCGGTCCACAGTGCATCTGCATTGGGATGTTTTTTATAAGTAATGCCCGGACCTATGGCAATTCTCCGGTTGATGAAATAACTGCCGAAAAAGTTAACTCCAAATCCCATATCGGAATATCCTTTATATATCCCAACGGTTGGTCCGCCCATAAGTGTAAACTGTGTGAAAGTCCAGGGATTAGAAATGATTCCAGCCATCAGCCACCCATAAATATAACCGCCATACTGGAAAGGATGCCCAGCTGTTCTTATTCTTCGTCCAAAATAGTAATCACCGCCCGCATTAGCCGTAAAACCAATGAGTTTTGGATGAACAACATTGGAACCGTATCTGTGATTGCTCCAGGAATAATTGAGCCCGGCCCCCGCAAATTGGGATCGTGCAAACACACCAACCGGCGCGTGAAGATCAAGCGAAACCAGCTGGCTTTTCCCTTTTTCCGGACGAGACGGTTCATCTGTTTGGGCAAATGAATTGAGCGCGATCAACAAGGCTAATATTGCAGTAAAAACAGTTCGCATATCCAGGCTAAAGAAAGTCAAATTTGAGCCATTTCCACTGAATTAACAGGCGTGGGAAGATTTCATGCAATAAAAAGACCTGTTTTTACGATTTTGAGTAAAAACTCGCTGCTGTTGAGTGTTTTACGAAGAACAACCCTGTCCCTGATCCTGGTGATGGCAGCTCTTTTTTTAAGGGCTCAGCTTCCCGTGCAAAATGGGTCCAACCTCCGGCAGAAAATGTTGTTTGTGACAGGCGACAGTCTCCAGATCGATACAACCAGCATCATTCCTCAAACATTTACCATTGACGGTGTGCCGGCAATAAACTATCGGCTCGACTTCATACGTGGCTTTCTTGTCTGGAACAAAAAGCCAGATCATGATACGCTCTTTGCTTCCTATCGCGTATTTCCATACAGGCTGAATCCTGTAACCCAGCACATGGTGTTTGACAGCATCCTTGGTAATATGTCTCTCCGTCCTTATGAATTCAATAGTGAGCTGACAGAAGCAGAACGCGGTGTTTTCAATTTTGGACGATTACAGGCTGAAGGAAGCTTTAGCCGGCAGCTTGCATTCGGGAACAGCCAGGATGCAGTTTTAAATTCAACACTCAACCTGCAATTGAGTGGATTACTCGCTGACAGTATTGAGATCCAGGCAGCCATTACTGATAACAATATCCCGATACAGCCAGATGGAACTACCCAGCAGCTCAATGAATTTGATAAAGTGTTCCTCCAATTCAGCAAACGGAACTGGCAACTTAACCTTGGAGATATCGATATCCGGCAAAACCAGAGTTATTTCCTGAATTTCTATAAGCGCCTGCAGGGAATATCTTTTCAAACCACTAACCAGTTAGGACCGCATGTTGAATCCAAAACACTGGCCAGTGGATCCATCGCAAAAGGTAAATTCACCCGTAATATCATCCAGGCACTGGAAGGAAACCAGGGACCTTATCGATTGCAGGGAGCCAATAATGAATTCTTCTTTATTGTACTGGCCAATACAGAAAGGGTATTTGTTGACGGGCAATTATTACAAAGGGGAGAGGACCAGGATTACGTGATCAATTACAATACGGCAGAGGTGACTTTCACACCCAAAAGAATGATCACCAAGGATAGCCGTATCCAGGTGGAGTTTGAATATGCCGACAGGAACTTCCTCAATGCCAATTTTTATGTATCACAGGAATTTGATATTAACCGGAAGCTGAAGGTGCGGCTCGGCGCATTTACCAATAGTGATTCAAAGAATTCCCAGATAAACCAGGAACTGGATAAGGACCAGAAACAGTTCCTGTCCTCTGTTGGCGATAATATCTTACAGGCCTTTTATCCTTCTGCCACGCTGGATACTTTCGCGGCAAATAAAATACTTTACCAGAAGCTATATTACAATACAGGAACAGGGATTGATTCCTTTTACAAATATTCAACCAATCCGGATTCTGCAAAATATAACCTATCCTTTTCACGGGTAGGAGATGGCAATGGAAATTATGTGACAGATTTCAATGGCGCCAATGGGAAAGTGTATAAGTTCATTGATCCTATTGGAGGAATAAAGCAGGGTAATTATGAACCCATTTCCATACTTGTTACGCCAAAGAAACAGCAGGTGCTAAATCTGGGGATCGATTATAACATTGCAAAGTCAACGCTACTAAAGACGGAAGTGGCCATGAGTAATTATGACCCAAATACATTTTCGAAACTTGGCAATGGAGATCACCAGGGATGGGCTGCTAAAACCCAGCTGAGCAATACAACTTTGCTCAAGGCAAAAAATCAGCTGCAACTGATCTCCTCACTGGATTATGAATATGTGCAAAATAAGTTTAAACCTCTTGAACGGTTAAGGACTGTTGAGTTTTCAAGAGATTGGGGATTGCCTTTATTCTTAGACGTACAACCACAAACAGAGAACATAATCAGGGCAAGTACTGGTTTGAAGAATAACAAAGGATTTTCTTTCAATTATCGCTTTACTAACTATACCCGGGGAGACACTTATAAAGGATACCAGAATGCCATCAATCACCAGGTAAACTGGAAGGGATGGCAATTAAACAATGAACTGGTAGTTACAAACTTTGACTCTACTACTGATAAAGGTGTATTTATCAGACCCACGTTTGACATGAGCAAGCTGTTTCGGAAACTGGACAACTGGCGTCTTGGCTTCCGATATGCGCTGGAAGAAAATACAGTGAGAAACAAAAATACTGATACACTTAAACCATCAGCATTTTCCTTTGACAGCTATACGGTTTATTTAAAATCAAATGAATCCAAAAAAAACAGGTTTGGTATCAATTACTTTACTCGGTCTGATAAATACCCGGTGACAGGTCAGCATGATTTTGTACGTGGCGACAGAAGCTATAACCTGAACCTTACCACTGAATTGATGTCCAGTGACCATAGACAATTCCTGTTGAATGCCACTTTCCGCAAGCTAAAAGTCTATGACGAAAAGATCTCACCACAAAAGGAAGATGAGACCATTTTGGGAAGGGCAGAATATATTATGAATGAGTGGAAAGGGTTAATGACCGGAAATGTACTGTATGAAGTAGGAGCGGGGCAGGAACAGAAAAGGGATATTGCTTACCTGGAAGTACCGGCTGGTACGGGACAATACGCCTGGATTGATTACAATAATGATGGCGTGCAACAGTTAAATGAATTTGAACTGGCGGCATTTCCTGATCAGGCTAAATACTATCGGATATTTACACCCACCAATGAATTTCTGAAAGCGAATTATATCACGTTCAACTACAGCCTTAACCTGAATCCACGTGCATTGCTGAATAAATCAGACCTGAAGGGGATGGCTGATCTTACTTCCCGGTTCAATCTTTCAAGTTCCATGCAGATCAGCAAAAAATCCATTGCCAAAGGGAATTTTGAATTTGATCCCTTTAAATATGATGTGAATGACACAGCGCTGGTAACGCTTAACACGGTATTCCTGAATACAGTTTCGTTCAACAGGTTCAGTACTAACTGGGGTATTGATTTCAGCAATCTGCGCAATAAAGGCAAATCATTATTAACCTATGGGTATGAAAGCCGGGAGGTGAATGACTGGAATAGCAAGATGCGCATCAATTTTAGCCGATCATTCCTGTTAACCCTGAATGGAAGGACTGGAACCAATTCATTGTTTACACCGAATGCAAAATTTGATAACAGAAATTACAAACTCAATATCTATACCGCTGAACCTATACTTACCTATATTCATGGAACGGATTTCCGGATTGGAACAGGCTATAAGTTTGAGAATAAGAAAAATGCAGCGCTTTATGGGGGAGAGAAATCAATTTCCAATTCCATTAATGTAGATACCAAATACAATGTGCTTCAAAATAGTTCTATCACCGGGAGATTCACCTTTAATAATATCAACTTTAAATCCGCCAGTGGAAATGCAGCCAGCACGGTGAGCTACATAATGCTGGATGGATTATTACCAGGCAAAAACTATTTGTGGAATCTTACGGTCACTAAACGGCTGCTGAAGAACCTTGAATTGAACCTTCAATATGATGGCAGAAAGCCCGCGTCGTCCAAAACAGTGCATATTGGGAGAGCGAGTCTGACAGCATTATTTTAATGGTTCGTGAGACGCGTGAATGAACGCGCGTGAACCATGGTCGGCTCGGTACCGTGGTTCGGTGTCTCACGAACCACTACTAACTTAAACATTGAACCGGAAATGCATCACATCTCCGTCTTTTACCACATATTCCTTTCCTTCAATCCGCAATTTACCGGCATCCCTTGCGGCTGATTCCGATCCGTATTGTACGTAATCATTATAACCAATGACTTCCGCCTTTATAAAGCCTTTTTCAAAATCAGTGTGGATCACGCCTGCAGCCTGTGGAGCCTTCCATCCTTCATGAATGGTCCATGCCCTCACTTCCTGAACGCCGGCTGTGAAATAGGTATAAAGATTCAATAATTTATAAGCGGAGTGGATCAATCTGTCCAGCGCAGGCTCCTTCATTTTATATTCTTCCATGAAAAGCTGTTTGTCATCCGGATTTTCCATTTCTGCAATTTGTGCTTCAATGGTATTGTTCATGATGATTACTTCAGCTCTTTCATTTTTAACTGCTGCTTTCAGTGCTTCTGAGTATTTATTGCCGGTGTGCATGGAGGCTTCATCTACATTGGCCACATAGAGTACTGGCTTATCAGTTAAAAGAAAAAGATCGGCTATAGCCACTTTATCTTCCTTGCTTAAATCCAATTCACGAATGCTTTTGCCCTTTTCCAGGTGCTCTCTGCAACGATTAAGCACATCCAGTTCTATCTTCAGTTTGGGATCAATACGCGCCTGTTTTTCGGTACGCTGGATCTTTTTCTCAACGCTTTCAAGGTCCTTGAGCTGAAGCTCTGTATCAATGATCTCTTTATCAGAAACAGGATTGATGGCACCTTCATCACGCAGGATATTCTCATCCTCAAAACAGCGGATCACATGAATGATGGCATCCACTTCCCTGATATTACCCAGGAACTTGTTTCCTAAACCTTCTCCTTTGCTGGCGCCTCTAACGAGGCCGGCAATGTCCACAATCTCAATTTGTGTGGGAACGATACGGTTGGGTATGACCAGCTCGGCCAGTTTGTTCA
>JAJKIP010000026.1 GCA_021154405.1 Segetibacter sp.
AAGAAGGTGGCAATGGCCATTCCCAGTGTTCCTCCTTTCTCAAGCCCCAGGTTCCATCCAAAATACATTCCAGAGATGACATAGCCAACCCCCAGCCCCCAAAGCATTACGGGAGTGAGTGTTCGCCTGAGTTCACTAACTGGTTGGGAAGACAAATGAAATGATTAAAGAGTGCAGTTTGAAATTAATCATTTCAGCTGAAAATTTTCAAGGATAGTTTCTACACTCACTCAATCCTTGAAAGCGTGTAATAAGACCTGTAAAAGGCAGAGTCAGGAGATGCTTCCTGCTCCCTTGTAAATAACAATATCTGTTCCTGGTTGCGCCGATAAACAGATGAGCGAACTTTTTCATCCAGGTTGCGCAGGAATTCATAAGAACGCCAGGTATATAACGAAATGGAAGAATCACCCATCAGGTAAGCGCCAATTTTGGTTGACTTCAAACCCATGCGAGAACCAACTTCCTGGTAATCGAAGGTTGAATCGGACCAAAGAGTCAACTTGATCACATTGCGTGATCCTCCTTCATACCGGGCAACCACATATTTTTCCGGAGTAAGATTTTTGTGTTTTTTCTTCTGCGCCTGTGTTGAAATACAGGGAATGAAAAATCCAAGAATTAAAACGAAGTGTAAAACTTTAAGCATAGGCCTTTGATGCAATAGTGATAAAAAACTATTCGAAAACTATGGCATTCATTCTGACTATGGATATTGGCAAACGAGCATCGCGTTGCTCATGGAGAGAGGGCACCATAAAGGTAATATTTGAATTTAAAGAAGTAAAAAAAATCTAGGGATTTAGCTCCTGGAGCAACTGGATCAGGTTGCCATTATTATCCTGAAGAATGAGGGATTTACTATGGGTATCCTGATCTTCAAAAATTTCATGTTTTATAACAACCTTTTTTTCATGGAGATAGGCCTCCGCCTGGGCGAGGTCGCGGACATAGAACCCATATTTGAACGGCCCCCGAACATTAAATGGCTGGCCTTTATTAAGTTTCAGTTCTTCCAGTGATTTTGAATTGCGCGTCTGAATGATTTCCACCACCAGCTGGCCATTTCCGATTATGCGGGTATGAATACGGTTATCAGGTGTTCTGATCTCCTTCAATAAGGCTAATTGAAAAACATCCTCATACCATCTGGAAGTGGAATCTGTATTGGCAACGGAAAGGGCAATGAATTGTTTGCCTGCAAAACTTAGTTTATCCTGAGCATGAATTGAGAGGACTGCAATCAGGCAAATAAAAAATATTAGTGTTCTCATAATAGCTGGTTCAGTAAATTAAATTGATTAGGTTTAAAATCCAAAAACGCTACTAACCTAATTGAGCTTTCAATTCTACTAACCAGACTTACTTTTTGGAAACGGGTGAAAGGATTCCGTTATTATCTTCTACATGCAGTTTTTCAGTATCCAGACCGTCCAGTACAATTACGCCCTGAATCGATGAATATTTTGCAGGATCCTGCTGCCATGACCAAACCACATTCCCTTTAGGTGAATATTCCAATACCTGTACACCGCTGCCGCCATGACCGGCACCATGCCCCTGCCAATTGGTTACGACCCTGTCCCCATTTTTCAGAATTTGAAAACCACCAAAAAAATAGGGATGTGCAGATGCAGGGCCATTAGTTGAATCGATAAGTTTACCCGTTTTGTCAAACACCTGGAAATTGGCAGCAAAGCCACTGCTAACTATTGTGTTTCCGTTGGATAACCGTACAGCTTGCCAGCTATGAGGATGTTCAGGACCAGCAATCCGGGCTCTCCAAACAATTTCTCCTTTTGCGTTTCCCTCAAAGACTGCAGTATCTGAGGTTATCAAAAAATTCCCTTTGGCTGTTTCACGTACCAGTCGCACATAAGGATAACCAGGATAATTTATAGTTTGAAGGATTTTTCCTGCTGCATCTATTTCCAGCAATACAATACCCTTTTTTTCCTGCCAGTTTAATCCAACAAGCAGCGTGTTGCCATTTTTTAATCTTCGGGCGCTGACTGTTCCATTGAAAGAAGTTATTTCAGCTACTTTTTCACCGGTAGTAATTAATCGTTCCTCATATCCAGTACCGGTTCCTATCAAAACCTTTCCTTTTCCCACCAGTTGGATGTCTCTTCCGGCAGGAACGTCTACATACCAGTTTTTATCAGGGTTAGCTAAATCAATATAGCTCAATTTGGAAATGCCTTCATCGCGAAGCAATAACCTGTGTCGCTGGCTGTTTGCCGCCGACGCAAGCAAAAGACAAAATGCAATTGAAAACAGGATTCTGAGTGTTGGCATGACAAGTTGAATTATATTGGTCTGAGCAATGAATTAACCTTCTTCCTCAATAATCAATCACCTGTTCTTTTATTGTTACAGGTATCTCTCTCCATTCATATTGCTGATTGCGTAACTGAGGTTCAAATCCTGCTTCACGGATGGCATCCTGGATTGTCTTATATGTAAAACGATGAGGAGCTCCTGCTGCACTTACCACATTCTCTTCTATCATGATGGAACCGAAATCATTTGCGCCTGCATTCAGGCAAAGCTGAGCAGTCTGCTTGCCTACTGTGAGCCAGGAGGCCTGAATGTTCTTTACGTTTGGCAGCATGATCCGGCTCAGCGCAATCATCCGGATATATTCTTCGGGCGTGGTAAGATTATGGACTCCACGGATCTTCGCCAGCAGGGTATCTACATCCTGGAAGGTCCAGGGAATAAATGCCAGGAATCCTTTGGCCGCTTCAGGTTTGCGACTTTGCACGGTCCTGATCTTTATCAGATGTTCAAATCGTTCTTCGATGGTTTCAACATGCCCAAACATCATGGTGGCAGAGGTAGTGATATTTAACTGGTGGGCGGTTGCCATAATATCCAGCCATTCCTGTGCCCCGCATTTTCCCTTGCTGATCAGGCGGCGTACACGATCTACCAGGATCTCTGCTCCTGCGCCAGGCAGGGAATCAAGTCCGGCTTCTTTCAGCGCTATCAGTACTTCCCTGTGAGTGGATTTTTCCAGTTTTGTAATATGAGCTACCTCTGGTGGCCCTAACGCATGTAATTTGATAGTAGGGAATTCCTGCTTTATCTGCCGAAAGGTGTCAACATAAAATTGTAATCCGAGGTCAGGATGATGACCGCCCTGTAATAACAGCTGATCGCCACCGTACTGAACAGTCTCCCTGATCTTTCGGCGATAAACATCCATATTGGTTATATAGGCTTCAGGATGCCCGGGTATCCGGTAAAAATTACAAAACTTGCAATTGGCAATACATACATTGGTGGTATTGACATTACGGTCTATCTGCCATGTAACCTTGAAATGAGGGACCTGTTTTTTGCGTAGTTCATCAGCAATGAACATCAGGTCGGCAAGGGGGGCTTTGTGATAAAGATGAACTCCTTCCTCAATTGTCAAAAACTCAAATTGTATAGCTTTCTGGTATATATCCTGCAAGTCCATATCCGGGTTGATTAAATGAGATCTTCCAATGAGATCATCGATCTACTGTCTTTTTCGGGATTTTTTTTGCACTAAATCTCCGCTCTTACTGCAAAAATACAACGGTAATTCAAGAAAAAGGTTAAACGGTTTTGATTACAGTTGGCAAATAGATAAATTTACTCCAATTGGCTGGCGAACTGCATCTATTCAATCACCTTTACTGTCAGTTGAAGGGAAACAACGACAGAACCTTGCATATGAAGAAAACGAAACTGGCACTACTGGCATTCCTGATGCTGCTAGGTATTAATTCCAGGTCCCAGGAGGAATTTATTGAGCCGCCATCCAGACTATTATCCAGTTTTACCTTTGTTCAGTTAACGGGAGGTGTTGTAATCGTTCAGGCACAGTTAAATGATCTTCCTGATACATTAAACTTCATACTTGACAGTGGAAGTAGTGGGATTTCGCTAGACTCGGCGACAGTAGAATATTTTAAATTAAAACCTGTTCCTTCTGACCGCACCATACGTGGTATAGCAGGTATCAAAAAAGTAAGCTTTCTCTATAACCAGACTTTGAGGTTCCCAGGCTGTACGGTAGATAGCCTGGATTTTCATGTAAATGACTATTCCATTCTCACAGCAGTATATGGTGAAAGGATCGATGGGATCATTGGTTATTCACTGCTGAGCCGGTATATCGTTAAACTGAATTACGATAGTCTGAAGATGGAGATCTGGAGTCATGGAACCATGCGCTATCCACGAGGAGGCTATTTAATCAAACCATATATCAGTACCCTGCCAGTACATTTAGCCCGTATAAGAGATGAAGGTGCATATACTACGCGATTTCTCCATGATATCGGAGCCGGTGTTTGTCTTATGGTATCAAAGGATTTCGCGGACGATAGCGCCCTTATAAGAAAGAAACGAAAATTGTTTCCCAAGGAGGGGGAAGGAGTTGGAGGTACCATTGTTATGAACATGACCGTGGTGAAGGAGCTAAAGCTTGGCCCCTACCGATTCCGAAATGTGCCTACTTATATTTTTGAAGATGATTTCAATGTCACTTCCTATCCGTATCTGGGAGGATTGATCGGGAATGATATCCTGCGTCGGTTCAATACAATATTCAATTACCAGAAAAGGGATATTTACCTGATACCCAACACACATTACCGGGAGCCATTTGATTATTCGTATTCGGGGATTGAATTGTATTTCACGGATGGTCAAACTGTAATTGGAAATGTATCTGAAGGCTCTCCTGCAGAACAGGGAGGCGTAAAAGTGGGTGATATTGTAGTAGCCATCAACAATAATTTTACGCAGAACTTTAACCAGTATAAAACCACGCTGCAATCTTCTAATGAAAGGGTAAAGCTGATCCTGCGCAGGAAGGATGAACTGGTCCAGATTACATTCAAGGTAAAGAGCATTCTATAGCCAGGTTCGATAAGTTTAAGAGCTTCAATAGGTTACCAAATATATTGGCGAGCTTTTTGAATCGCTTAATCCTTTTAAACCCTTTGAACCTGTTACCCCTATTTTCAATAATTTTGCGGGCTTCGAACTCCCAAACCCCAGAACTGTTAGTGATTTATGATCCAGTTTGAAAAATTTACGCTGGCCAATGGATTACGGGTGATTGTACACCAGGATACCTCCACCCCCATGGCCATAATGAATATCCTTTATGATGTTGGTGCCCGGGATGAAGATCCTTCCCGCACAGGCTTTGCCCATTTATTTGAGCATTTGATGTTTGGCGGCTCTGTGAATATTGCCAGCTATGATGAGCCATTGCAGATGGCTGGCGGAGAGAATAATGCCTACACTACCAATGATGTCACCAACTACTATATTCAGATACCAGCTGATAACCTGGAAACAGCATTTTGGCTGGAGAGTGATCGTATGTTATCGCTGGCCTTTAGTGAAAAAAGTCTGGATGTGCAACGTAAAGTAGTTAGTGAAGAATTCAAGGAGCATTATCTCAACAAGCCTTATGGCGATGTGTGGCACAAGATGCGCGAGCTTGCCTATAAAAAACATCCTTATCGCTGGCAGACAATTGGCCGCGATTTATCGCATATTGAAAATGCGAACCTGGAGGATGTAAAGAATTTCTTCTTTAAACATTATCGCCCGGTAAATGCCATAATGGTGGTGGCAGGCAATGTTACAGTGGAGAAGGTGAAAGCTTTATCTGAGAAATGGTTTGGTGATATTCCTGCAGGCGAGAAATATAAAAGAAATCTGCCTCAGGAGCCAGAACAGACTGAAGCACGTAAACTGGAAGTAAAAGCGAGAGTTCCTTTGGATGCATTTTATAAGTGCTGGCATATCTATCCACGGCTCGACAGAAGATATTATATAGTAGATCTTTTATCAGATATACTCGGCGGCGGAGGCTCTTCCCGATTGCATCAGGCACTTGTAAAAGAAAAGAAACTTTTCAGCAATATTGAGTGCTATCATTATGGAAGTACCGATGCGGGCTTGCTCTGTATTGATGGAAAACTCGTAAAAGGAGTAACTGCTGCAGAAGCAGAGAAAGCAGTAGAGGAAGTGTTAGATACAATGAGGAATGCTGTGGTAACGGAAGCTGAGTTGCAAAAAGTGAAGAACAAGACGGAAAGTATGATGGCCTTTGAGGATATGAGCCTGATGAACAGGGCAAGCAGTCTGGCATATTATGAACTGCTGGGCGATGCAAGCTGGTTTAATTTTGAATTGGAAAAATATGCTTCAGTAACCACTGAAGATATTTTGCAGGAAAGCCGGAACATATTCCGGCAGGCTAATAGCAATACGATGTATTATTTGTCGGACAACTGAAGTAAATGAAAGAGACTATAAAACTAAATAGAAAAAATGCCCCGGCCATTGTGGACGCAGTGAACTTTGACCTTCATCTGAAGCCTTATGGCAAGTTCACACTGAAGAATGGAGTGGATGTTTATACCATCAATGCAGGAGCTGAAGATGTACTGGCTATAGAATGGGTATTTTTTGCAGGTAATGCTTATGAGAAGAAGAATCTGGTAGCGGCGAGTAGCAATTTTCTTTTAAAGAATGGCACTACAAAAAAAAATGCATTCCAGATCAATGAACATTTTGATTATTATGGTTCCTATCTGAACAGAGCCTGTTACAATGAAACCGCAGTTCTGTCCCTTCATTGCCTGACTAAACATATTGGAGAATTATTGCCAGCAGTAAAAGAATTGATCACTGATTCTACATTGCCGCAGGAAGAATTGGATACCTATCGGCAAAACATGAAACAGCGGCTCACGGTGAATCTGAAGAAAAGCGATTTCGTTGCTGGTCGTCTTATTGATACTTATCTGTACGGAGAAAACCACCCTTATGGAAAGTTTACTTCTGCAGAGGATTTTGATAGCCTTCAACGGGACGAACTTGTAGACTTTTATAAAAATTATTATCAGCAGGGAAAGCTGGTAATATTTGTTGCAGGTAAACTACCTGCCAACCTGGAGCCCTTACTGAATGAGCATTTTGGTGACCTGGCAAATAAGGAAGTGATAGAACAAAAGCATGAAATTGTAATGGCAACAGAAAAGAAGTACCGGGTAAGCAATGATGAAAATGGAGTGCAGGGATCCATCAGACTGGCAAGACCTTTCCCCAACAGGCATCATCCTGATTTTCTGAAAACAATGGTGTTAAATAACCTTTTTGGAGGATTCTTTGGTTCCCGGCTGATGCTTAATATCCGGGAAGATAAAGGATATACTTATGGCATTCATAGTTATCTTCAAAACCATGTGCATAGTTCCGCCTGGATGATCAGTACCGAGGCTGGCAAGGAAGTAACTGAGGCAACGATCAGTGAAATATATAAGGAAATGAAAAGATTGCGTGAGGAAAAAGTGGATGATGAAGAACTGTTGCTCGTTCAGAATTATATGATGGGGAGTATCCTGGGTGATCTGGATGGGCCCTTCCAGATCATTGCAAGATGGAAAAATATCATACTAAATAATCTTGATGAGAGTTATTTCCAGAATTCCATCAATACTATTAAAAAGATCACTGCCCAGGAATTACAGGACCTGGCTCAGAGATACCTTTTGCCGGAAGAATTTTACGAACTGGTTGTCATTTGATTTGAAATTTTGATTCTTATCTGAAAACCTTGTCCAGAATTTCAAGATCATTTGTCGAAACACAATACCTTCACTTAATGAAACTGATCATCAGACTACTGGTAATTGCGGCCATCGCATTCATACTGGCTCAGTTCCTTCCGGGAGTGCATGTTGATTCATATGTTACAGCAATCTGGTTTGCGGTTGTGTTGGGCCTGCTGAATGTATTCCTTAAGCCTCTCCTTATCATTTTTACCTTACCACTTACCCTCCTGACATTCGGATTATTTTTATTTGTAATTAATACTGTTATTGTACTACTGGCCAGCGACTGGATTAAAGGTTTTGAGATCGATAGTTTTGGCTGGGGACTTTTATTCAGTCTGCTCCTTACATTTATTACCTCCATTTTATTTAAAGAAGAAGATCGACAAAGGAAAAACAGGCAGGAAGGGCAGTAGTATAAACTTTCCTTTTTTGCAATTTCAAAACGAAACCCTGAACTTGCGGTATGCACTTCGACAGGAAAGACCTTAGCAATGACCAGTTAGTTCAGATCTATCGCAAGTTGCTCTGGCCAAGGATGGTGGAAGAAAAAATGCTGGTATTGCTCAGGCAGGGCAAAATTTCAAAATGGTTTAGCGGGATCGGCCAGGAGGCTATTGCTGTGGGTGCCACAATGGCCCTGCAGCAGGATGAATGGATAATGCCTCTCCATCGTAACCTGGGAGTATTCACTACACGGGACATGCCGCTGCATAAACTATTCATGCAATGGCAGGGTGCGCAGGAGGGATATAGCAAAGGAAGAGAAAGAAGTTTTCATTTTGGCGCGCGCCAACATCATATCTGCGGTATGATCTCTCACCTTGGACCCCAACTGGCCATTGCCGATGGCGTTTCACTGGCACACAAACTCAGAAAGGAAAGCAAGGTATCACTGGCATTTACAGGTGAAGGCGGGACCAGTGAAGGAGATTTCCATGAAGCATTAAATGTAGCGGCAGTATGGGACCTCCCTGTAATATTCCTGATAGAGAATAATGGTTATGGACTTAGTACACCGTCTAGCGAACAATATCGATGTATCAGCCTGGTAGATAAAGCCAGGGGATATGGAATGGAAGGAGTAAGTATTGATGGTAATAATGTGCTTGGGGTACTGGATACGATTAAAGGAGTAAGAGAATATTGCATTAAACACCAGAAGCCTTATCTGATTGAAGCAATTACTTTCCGGATGCGCGGACATGAAGAAGCCAGTGGAACCAAATATGTTCCCAAACATCTTTTTGAACTCTGGGAAAAAAAAGATCCGGTGAGCAGGTATGAAGAGTATTTAATTCAACAGGGGGCAGTATCTGCGGAGGATGTTGAAAATATCAGAAATGAGTTCAGGAACAGGATAGAGTCAGAATTGGCAATAGGATTTAATTCTTCCCCTGTGGAAGCCGATACGGAATCCGAGCTCAATGATGTATATGCAGAACGGATTGATCCACCTCAGTTAATAATAGTTGAGACGGATGGACCAGATACAAGATTTATCGATGGAATTAAACAAGGTCTTCGTCAGTCCATGCAAAAGCATGAAAACCTCATATTGATGGGGCAGGATATTGCGGAATATGGAGGCGCCTTTAAGATCACGGAAGGATATTTAGAAGAATTTGGAAAGCAGCGTGTGCGTAATACTCCTTTATGTGAAAGTGCTATTGTAGGAACCGCTTTGGGCTTATCACTGGAGGGATTTAAGAGCATGATGGAAATGCAGTTTGCAGATTTTGTAACAGTTGGTTTTAATCAGATCATAAATAATCTGGCGAAGATCCATTATCGCTGGGGTCAGCAAGCTGATGTAGTGATACGGATGCCCACTGGTGGTGGTGTTGGCGCGGGACCTTTTCATAGCCAGAGCAATGAAGCCTGGTTTGCTCACACTCCCGGATTAAAGGTTGTGTATCCTTCCACTCCAATGGATGCGAAAGGTCTGTTGATAGCGGCCATCAATGATCCAAACCCGGTGCTGTATTTTGAACACAAGGCTTTATATAGAAGTGTCAGTGGTCCCGTGCCAGAAGGTTATTATGAAATTGAAATAGGCAAGGCACGTCATGTACGCGAAGGGGAAGAAGTGAGCATTATTACATATGGTGCCGGAGTTCACTGGGCTGAAGATTATGCAGCAGAGCATCCCGAGATTTCCATTGATATACTTGATCTGCGAACTTTATTGCCACTCGATTATATTGCCATTCGTGCTGCTGTACAGCGTACGGGCCGAGTATTGATCCTGCATGAAGACACATTAACTGGTGGTATTGGCGGAGAGATTGCGGCCTGGATAGCGGAAAACTGCTTTGGTATGCTTGATGCTCCAGTCATGCGTTGCGCTTCACTGGATACTCCTATTCCCTTCAGTATAACTTTGGAAAATAACTTCCTGGCTAAAGCAAGGCTGGATGATTACATTTCCAAATTGATCAATTATTAATCAATGGGTTCTTCCTCTATTATGGTCTGACTCTTTCGTTCACGCTCTCCAATCTGCTGGCGCCACATAGCATAATACAAACCTTTCCTGTCTACGAGTTCATCATGACTGCCCTGTTCTATGATCCTTCCTTTTTCCAATACGTAAATGGTATCTGCATGCATGATGGTTGAAAGGCGATGAGCGATCAGAATGGTGATCTGCTGCTTTTGTGCTGAGACCTCCCTGATCGTTTCATTGATTACTTCTTCTGTCAGTGAATCCAAAGCAGAAGTAGCTTCATCAAAGATCAGGAGACGGGGTTGACGCAATAGTGCTCTCGCTATAGATAAGCGCTGCTTTTCACCACCGGAAACTTTCTTGCCACCTTCTCCCAATATTGTATCCAATCCTTTTCCGGTGCTTGCAATTATACTCATTGCTGATGCCTTTTTCATGGAATCAAGAATTTCTTCATCAGTGGCATCGGGTTTTACAAATAGCATATTTTCCCGGATGGTACCAGAAAATAATTGAGTATCCTGGGTTACGAAGCCCAATTGTCTTCTCATTTGATTAAGTCGGATTGCTTTTGAAGAAACACCGTCGTATGATATTTCACCGCTCACTGGTGTATATAATCCAACCAGTAATTTCACCAGGGTGGATTTGCCTGAACCCGATGGGCCAACAAATGCAATGGTATCTCCCAATCCGGCTTCAAACGAAATATTCTCAATGGCATTTACTGAAGCATTCCGGTGCCTGAACGTTACATTCGCAAAACGCAGATGCTCGATCTTCCCCACCTCAACAGGTTCTTCCGGACGGTACTCCGGTTGCTTTTGCATCAATTCATTAAATACCTGTAATGATCCTTCTGCTTCCCGATAGGAAAGAATAATACTGCCGAGGTCTTGTAACGGACCAATGATGGCTGTAGAGATGAATTGCATGGAGATTACTTCACCGGCAGATAATGCTTTCCGGAATATGAGCCATAACAAAATGAAGAGAATGGATTGCTTTAAAATGGTCAAAATGGTACCCTGAAAAAAAGTAAGTGTTCTCAGCTTTTTCACCTTGCTCATTTCCAGATTATATATTTCCTGAGTATGCTGTCGCAATCTTCTGATCTCAGGATAAGTGAGCCCAAGGCTTTTAACGAGTTCAATATTGCGAAGGGATTCAGTGATGGTGCCACTCATTTTTCTTGTCTGGCGGATCAGGGAGCGTTGCAAAACTTTTATAGAACGACTTAATAAGCTGGTCAATCCGCCCAGCAACACAACCCCAATCAGGAATACTGGTATCAGGAGCCAGTGTTTGGTAAATGCATACCAGATAAGAAAACCAACGCTGACTACTGAAGAGAAAAGGATATTGATGAAATTGGTGATGAAGCGTTCGGTATCGGTCCTCACTTTTTGCAAAATGGCAAGTATTTCGCCGCTGCTTGTGTCTTCAAATTCATCAAAGGGGAGTCGAAGTGTTTGACGAAGCCCGTCGTTAAAGATCTGCATCCCGAATTTCTGAATTACCAGTCTAACCACATAATCCTTGAATGCCAGAACCATCCTTGCCGCCAGTGCAATTCCAACAGCAATCCCTAACCAGTATATTACACCTTTTACCAGGTCTTCTTCCACCTGGGTGCCAGGATGCAGCGCGAATCTGTCAATGATCTTTCCAAAGATGATCGGGTCATAAAGAACCAGTATCTGGGCAACGCCTGCAAGTATAAGCGCCAGCAGTATCCAGTAACGATAAGGTTTGAGATATGTCCAAAGCACCTTCATGGTTCAATAATTACAATTTATATACCAGTAAGGTTTGGAATTATATCGAAGAAACTGGTGAATCTTTTAATATGCCTTCAGGTTTGTTTTTCCGGGACCATATAAGGCCATTCCAGCACGCATACCGGTATGATGCTGATTGTCGACTGTCAGAACTCCATTTACAATCACATAATAGAATCCTGTTGAATAGGCATGAGGCTTATCGAAAGTGGAAAGATCTTTAACTTCTTTTTCATTAAATAATACAATATCGGCAGCATAACCTTCGCGCAACAATCCTCTTCCGTGTAACTGGAATTTCTGGGCAGGCAGTGATGTCATCCGGCGAATAGCTTCTTCCAGCGATATCACTTTCTCTTCGCGTACATATTTGGATAATACCCGTGCATTTGTACCATATCCCCTTGGATGAGGCATTCCTTCATTAAATACGCGAATGCTGGCATCGCTGGCAAACATATTGAACGGATATTGCATGATTCGCTTTACATCTTCTTCGCTCATACCATGAAATACAGCACTGGCCCCACCATTGATCATAATATCAATTACAGTTTCTGCCTCGGCTTTTGCAGTATGCTTTTGATTTCTCATCAGATTGATCTGCTCAATGCTTTTTCCATTATAGGTACTGTCGTGTTTATAGAATGCTACTACAGCATAACTGAAATGTTTCAGTTTTCTTTTCTTCAGGCGATTGAGCATAGAGTTGATCACGTAATTTCTGATAGCAGGGCGCTCCAGTCTTGCAACAACGGAATCCTGTCCATCGGCCAAAACTTCTTCCGGCAATAATGTGCTAATGGAAGTGCTGCTTGCCGTATAGGGATATTGATCAATCGTTACTTCAATTCCTTCTTTTCGTGCTGCCTCAATCATCGGAACGGTAATGCGGCTTCTTCCCCAGTTTTGCTGACCACTTAGTTTGAAATGGGATATTTCAACTGGTATCTTTGCCTGCCGTCCAATGGTAAGCGCTTCTTCTATTGCATCGGTAACACTGTCTCCTTCATCTCTCATATGAGTAGAATATACTCCATTATATCCTGCAACGATCTTTGCGAGGGAAACGATCTCGGGTGTTTTTGTATAAGTGCCGGGTATATAAATTAGACCTGTTGACAGTCCAACTGCACCATCCTTCATTGCCTTGTCAACGATGGCCTGCATTTGTGCGAGTTCCTGCGGAGTGGCATCGCGGTTAGCGCGGCCCATTACATCTTTGCGCACATCATTATGACCAATCAGAGTGGCTACATTGATGGATAACTTTAATGAATCGATCCATTGTAAATAGGTGGCAATATCAGTATTGGATGAACCGCAGTTGCCCGTTATGCAGGTAGTAACTCCATCATATATAAAACTTGCAGCGGTAGGATCTTTGTCTTCGTCACCTTCCAGATGTGTATGAACATCTATAAATCCAGGAGCAACAATAAGTCCTGTAGCATCGACGATGCGTTTTGCGCTACCATTCACGTCCCGACCCACAGCAATAATCTTTCCATTCCTGATGGCAACATTACCATAGAACCAGTTATTACCGGTGCCATCAATGATCTTCCCGTTTTTGATCAGAATATCATAGTCGTTAGATTGGGAGAAGGAAATAAAAGGAATCAGGAGTGCGAAAAGGAGCCATTTCATGCTTCAATTTACAGAAGATAGCTGTAAAAATTTGCTAATCCTCCTTTGCACCTTTATCGCCAATGAACCATTGCTCCTTGTTCCTGAACAAAACATTGAAGGTGGTGAGGGAACCATAAATGCGGGTTATGTATTGTTGCAGGTTTACCTTATCCTCATCGCTTAACTGCTTGTGTGCGTTTATTTGCTGCTCCATAACCCGAAGTCTGTCGCGCAGCATCACAATTTTATGAAAGAAGATATCAATAGGAATTTCTTTTGGCTTTTGGGATTTGTCTGCGGGCTGTAACAGCATCATGCCGCCATTCCAGCGATCCCCCAGGGGAACCTGTTCAGAAAACCCGCCCCAAAGCCGCAGGATCTTGAGTAAAGATTTTTCAACATCACTATGTGTTTCAATCTCTGCGGTAACGTTTTCAGGAATGATCTCATCCAGTTTTTCATCCGTCTTATCTATTTCCTTGATGCCATGGTTGATGAAAGAGATAAGGTAGGTGGCATAACGAAGGCCTACAATTACTCCAGGCCCATAATGTGTATGCTGCAGCCTTGTGCCGATGCCAAGCGTGGTTTGATCCATGATCTTGCTGTTTAAGTTTGGAAAATGGCTCCAAAGGTAAATTTATCGGTCCTCTTCTTCTTCAATAAACAATTGCAGGGGGCCCTGCCCTTTTTTGTATCGCTCAAAGGAATCTTTAATGTACTTCTGGAAATCATAATCTCCTGCACCAACCACAAAAAAGTAGGGAGGCCGGAAGACCACCATGAAGCTGTCGAGTGCCGGTTCAGTAAGACCGGTGAGTCTTCTCACCAGGGCTTTATTAAAACGGTGATCCATAAATTTATCCTGTTCCTGCTGAAGTAGCCTTCGCTGGAAGGAAAGCATATTTCGGTTACGCCGGAATCTGAATGCATTGATGATTGCATCCAGGTCAAAGCCGGCTGCCTGGCCATAAGTAGGAGTAACTGTGTTAAAGTGATAACCCTTTTCGTAGTTGAAGATCTTTGCATAATCCTTCCGGTTCTGAATGGAATCTTCGCGGTAGTTGCGGGGTCTCACCTTTACTTCTTTTAGTTCAGGCACACTAACTTTCAGGGATATATCGAAGCCAAAAGGATTCGCAATCTTCAATACAGGAAATTTGACTGTTGGCTTGTTGAGGTAGCTGAACCAGATAGAGTCCTTTTCCCCCACTTCCACTTCATATTGGCCATCTTTATTGGTAATGGTTCCGCGTCCTGCGGTTGTAAGAACGCTCACCAGTTCAAGGGGGTAATTGCGGGTGCTGTCATATACCGTCCCCCGGATCTTATATTGAGAATAGCCTGTTAGGCAGGTACCAGACAGAAAAAAGAATAGAATTGTTATTTGTAAAAAACGGCGGCGCAAAAACTCCTTATTATTCTGGCAAGTAACGAAAGAAAATGCAAAAGGGAAGGTAAAACTGAACTATTTACGGTTCATTAATTCGTCTATCACTTTAGGATAGTATTGATGCTCAAGTTGATGAATGCGCTCGGCCAGGGAATCAGCAGTATCGGTTTCCAAAACCGGGCAGGTAGCCTGGAAAATGGTAGCTCCATGATCATATATCTCATCTACATAATGGATACTGATGCCGCTTTCTTTTTCTTTTGCTGCTATAACTGCTTCATGCACCTTGGTTCCATACATGCCTTTTCCACCATAGGCAGGAAGCAGGGCCGGGTGGATATTGATGATCTTTCCCTTAAAAGCCATGATCAAATTGGGGGGAATCTTCCATAAAAAGCCGGCGAGCACGATAAAACTGATATTATGGCGATTTAATTCATTTATATATGCATCTCCATCAAAAAACCGGTCTTTTTCAATAAGCAGGGATGGGATATTTTCATTTTTTGCAATGTTTAGAACGCCGGCACCAGGCTTGTTGCAGACAATCAGGGCGATTTTTACAGTTTTGGAATTTCTGAAAAAATCAATGATTTTTTGGGTATTTGACCCCGTTCCTGAGGCAAAAATGGCAATTAATCGATGATTTTCGGCTTTTTCGGCAGTTTCTGCTTTTTTAAAAACGGGAGCATTTTCACGCTTTGAAGTTTGATTTATCTCTAAAGGTGCAGCAGTTTTTGCTGTTGATGATTTGTGGGACCCGAAGAACCTTTTACCGATCTTTTTCAGATAACGGGTGAAAAAAGGGGATTGTCCAAAAGGGAAACTGATCAGATAAACGGCAATTGGCCATACAATCGTAAGCAGGAGTATATAAATAAGGATCCAGAGCCAGCGTTGCTCAACCGAAAAAAGGCCTAGTAGTTTGCGGGCAGTGTACCCGGTCACACTACCTCCAATTGCAAATGTGCAAAGGATCATGGTAAGCTGAAGTCCATTTACATTCCATTTCTTTTTGAGGCGGTCAAACATGATAATTCGATTGGCATGCAGTTAAAATCCCGGCGTGTTTTTAAACCGGATTTTAATTGCGCTGCAAAAGTCAGGAAAAAAGGATCATTAACTCCATTTGCTTATACAATTGAAAAAGTTGTTGAGGTCATTGACCATGTTATGACAAACAAAATTGAACAATCATAAAAAAGATATCTAAATCCTTTGAAATGCAGGCTGGTAGAGGGTTAAAAAATTTTCAGCAACGATGACATTTTGTTAACTCCATGACTTATTTTTGCAGCCAGTTAGCAATTTTTATCCACATTTTTCAGATTAATTGCATCTATGATTCCATGTAAACCAGTGATTCAAAAACTAACACGACTCCTTCTCTTCTTTGGTGTTTTCATAGTAATAAATAAAGTTTCGGCGCAAGATGCTAAGGCTATCTTCCAGAGCAAGTGTGCTTCCTGCCATAAGCTGGGGGCTGATATGACCGGACCTAACCTCCAGGGAGTGATTGGAAGATGGGGTGGTAACATGGAACAGATCCGTGTTTGGGTACATAACTATGCAAAAGCGGTAGCAGCTGGTTACCCCGAGGCCGTAGCAATAGTAAATTTTTCTGCGAGCTCCATGACCCAGTTTGGGGATGCAATCACCGATGCTGAAATTGATGCGGTGATTAAATATGCAGATTCCTGGACTCCGCCTGTTATAGATAATAAAGGATCTGGAGGCGGTGGTGGTGGAAAGGAAGATAATTCAGGTGCGGTTATTTTTGGTGTTATCTCCCTCATACTTGCTATCATCGCACTTATACTGATGCAGGTTAACAGTAACCTGAAAAAGCTTTCTGATGATGCAGAGGGAATCCATCGTCCGGAACCAGTTCCATTTTATCGTAATAAGGTGTACATCGCCATGGTAGCGATCGTATTCTTTGTAGTGGCAGGTTTTTTCCTGAGTAAAGCTGCAATTGGATTAGGAAGGCAAAAAGGATATGAACCCAAACAGCCGATCTTCTATTCCCATAAAGTTCATGCTGGTATTAATCAAATCAACTGTCTGTATTGCCATGGTAACGCATGGGAAAGCAGGCATGCTGCAATTCCTTCCGTGAACGTATGTATGAATTGCCACAGAACAATCCAATCGTATGGTGAGAACAGTGCGAAAATCTATGATGAAGTTGGTAATGAAGTAAATGGATCGGGAGAAATACAGAAATTATATAAGTATGCAGGATTTGATCCAAAGAATGCAGACAAATGGGATGCCTCCAAGGCAAAACCGATAGAATGGGAGAAAATACACAATCTGCCTGATCACGTTTATTTTAATCACTCTCAGCACGTTCGTGCAGGTAAGGTTCAGTGTCAGACCTGCCATGGTGAAATAACGGCCATGGATGAAGTAAAACAGGTTGCTGAACTGAGCATGAGCTGGTGTATCAACTGTCACCGGAACACCAAGGTAGATTTCAATACAGATAGCACCGGTAACAAGTTCTATAGTATTTATGAGAAATTCCATAATGATATCAAGAATCATAAAATGGATAGCGTAACCGTAAAAGACATCGGAGGAACGGAGTGCCAGAAATGTCACTATTAAAATCAATTTGCTGTTGGCAGTCAGCAGTCAGGCAACCGAATATAGGTTTGGCCGTTCACCGTCAGCGAGGCAATCCAAATAGTTTAATATTTTTTTCGAAAATTGATAGGTTGGCACTGCATCAGGCAGTTGGCCAGCATATAATTCTGATAAATATATGAGCCAAAAAAAGTACTGGCAGGGTTTCGGAGAGATAACTGATCCGGAAAAGTTACAAAAGCAGGTACAGGATGAGTTTAGGGAGGAATTGCCGTTTGCGGACCTTGATGACAAGATCATAGATGCTGCTACTCCGCGCAGGGATTTTCTAAAATACCTGGGATTTAGTACAGCTGCTGCCACCCTGGCTGCAAGCTGTAAAGTGCCAGTTCGTAAGGCAATTCCCTATGCCAATAAGCCGGAAAATATTATTCCGGGAGAAGCCAAATACTATGCTACTACTTATGTACAGGACGGGGATGTTTTACCTGTTCTTGCAAAGGTGAGAGACGGTCGCCCTATCAAGATTGAAGGAAATGATCTTTGTAGTTTTACCAAAGGTGGAACTAGCGCAAGGGCGCAGGCTTCCGTGCTGGATCTTTATGATACACATCGCATCACTAATCCCAGGCAAAAGAAGGGTGACAAGTTTGAAGAAGTCCCAACTTATGAGCAGTTTGATCAGCTGGTAGGCTCTGCATTAGCAGGAGCTAGCGGATCATCTGTTGTGTTGCTGACCAGTACCATAGTTTCGCCCACTACCAAACAGATCATTTCAGAATTCCTTGCAAAATATCCCGGCAGCCGTCATGTAATTGCAGACGCGATTTCTTATAGTGGTATGTTACTGGCTAATGAAGCCAGTGGTTTTGGCCGCAAGCTTCCTACTTACAATTTTGCCGCTGCTAAAGTAAT